>NZ_JBPNYQ010000027.1:0-56157 GCF_051235485.1 Pseudoalteromonas nanhaiensis
TGGTGCCCAGAGGCGGAATCGAACCACCGACACGAGGATTTTCAATCCTCTGCTCTACCGACTGAGCTATCTGGGCAAACTTCGGTTTTAAGCTGAAAATCTTATAGGATTTTCAATACAACTTCCACAGTGCTCTACCGACTGAGCTATCTGGGCGTGCGGCGTATTAAACGGGTTTTGCCTTCTCAAGTCAACTATTTTTTGAGGATTCTATCTGTTTGCACAGTTTTCAATCAAGATTGCTGTTTTTAATGATTTTTAGACTATTTATTCAACAAACTTATGCGCTTTTACAACGTCTTATGTTTTTAATCAATTTCCTAGTCTAAAAACGTGGTGAATTTTTCTTCATTGATGGTAGGATTATCTAATTATCAAGAATATACCTACTATTGCAGTATAAATTGTTGGATTAAAGCTATGCGAAGTAAATCAACTTCTCCTGTAAAAGGCCTGTTGCCGCTTTTTATTATTACGAATCTTGTTATCACACTTTTAGCAGTTACTGCTCTAGCTTTTTACCCTTCCAACAATTCTGAAAAACAATCATCACAACCCAAACTCACCGCATCACAAGTTGCATCTCAGTTATCAGCTCCTTTGGTAAGCGCATTAACAATGCCAGGACAAGATAAAGTAAAAGAGGTATTAGATGTTAGTTTGTTGCTAAACAATAATTTTGATTACTACTTATACCGATATGAAGTAAATGGTGATGTCTCACTGGTGTTTGCAAGTAATCAAGAGCGAATTGATGCAAGTAAAGTTAATCAGCAACTCGAACAAAACATGCTTGTTCATACTGTACTTGAGTTTAACGACCAACCAGTCGGCGAGCTTATAGTTAAACAGCATCCAACTGAACAGCCTGTAGTTCAATCAGCTGGGGTTTCATATGCTTTAGCCGCTTTAGCTGTATTAGCGCTGATAATTTTGTCAATTGCGATGAGTATATTTATCAATAAGCGTTTTACTAAAAGTAGCGGCTCTTTAAGCCAAGAGTTAATTGCGATCACGAATAATGCAGACTACAACACGCATGTTACAGAGAATCTTGAGTTCGGATTAGATATTGTTGCTGAAAATATCAATCAATTGCTGAGAAAGGTTCAATCCGCAATTAAAGAAAACAAAGCAGCGCAAGCCGATCTGCAAAAACTACAAAGCGGCCTAGAAACAGAAGTACACAACAGAACTCTCGCGCTTGAACAAGCAACTTTAAAAGCAGAACAAGCGAATGAGACCAAAACAACCTTCTTGGCAACCATGAGTCACGAAATTCGCACACCGATGAATGGTGTGATTGGAACCATTGATTTACTTCGCCAAACTGAGCTTGATGGTGCCCAGCACAGGCTAAGTACTATTATCCGTGATTCTGCGTTTTCTTTATTAGGTATTTTAGACGATATTCTCGATTTCTCGAAAATTGAGGCAGGTAAACTTAATATAGATAATATTCCATTTTCTGTTTCGGATACTGTTGAAGAAGTAGCTCGCGTTCTGTCATCAGTTGCAAAAAAACGAAACCTTGAACTTGAACTTGCTATAGCACCCGATATTCCCACAAACTTAATCGGCGATACCGTTCGAGTTCGTCAGGTACTCTATAACCTATGTAGTAATGCTATTAAGTTCACAAGCACAGATGAAAACAAAAAAGGTCATGTAAAAATATCTGTTGAGGTTGCTCAGAACACAACCGATCATTACACATTGCGTTTTACTGTTTCTGATAATGGTAAAGGAATGACGCAAGCCCAGCTTCGTGAAATTTTTAACCCCTTTATTCAAGCCGAAGGCTCTATTACTCGAGAATATGGTGGTACCGGTTTAGGATTATCAATTTGTAAAAGCTTAACAGAACTTATGTTGGGCAGCATTTCTGTTAGTAGTGACTTAGGTATTGGTAGTGAATTTGTAGTCGATTTACCATTTAGCACCGAAGGTAAAGTAGATCTCGCCCACAGACATACAATGAAAGGCCATCGTGTTGTTGTGGTAACACAACATAGTGGCCGTAAAGCTTTGCTTGCCCGTTATTTATCTTTTATGGGAGCGACTCATGTTTTTGCCGATAGCAATGATTTAATAGAGGCGGAACAAGATAACGAAAACATTATCTGGATCCTCGATGGTATAGAGGGAATGGAGGATATTAACTATATCTTGCGCCGTTTACTCTACACACTAGAAGATAATAACCAGCAAGTTATCGTGTTGAGTAAATTAGATGAAGCGGCGGTAAATCATAAAAATATCTTCTACTTAAATGCGTCACCATTTTGTAAGTCAAACTTCATGATGTCGCTGTTAGTGGCTGCGGGTTTACACACACCAAAACAAGTTGTCTCAACCAAATCTTTCAATGATTACTTGAGCGTTGACCAAGCTCGTGACGAAAACAAACTCGTGCTTTTAGTAGAAGATAATGTGCTAAACCAGCAAGTATTAACAGATCAACTTCACTTGTTAGGCTATGGTGTTGAGCTTGCTGAAAATGGCGAAAAAGGTCTTAATATATGGCGAGCAGGCCATCACTCAATTATTTTAACTGATTTGCACATGCCAAAAATGTCAGGGTATGACATGGTTGAAAAGATCCGCAATGAAGCATCTCAACTCGAAGACATTAATGCTCAACCTTACATAATTGCTATCACAGCAAACGCTCTTAAAGGCGAAAAAGAGCGCTGTTTAAATGTAGGAATGAATGACTATATAACAAAGCCTGTTGAGTTAAATGTACTTGAAGCCGCACTTCATAAATGTGCTTATAAAGCTAACCCTGAAGAGGTGAAACTGGCCCCACCTAAACCTGCAATCCCTATTGATATGAGCGTATTATCTAAATACGTAAATAATGATGAAGCTAAAAAGCTACGCTTTTATAAAATGTATTTAGAGCAAAGTAATCAACTTAGCCGTGAAGTAAATGCAGGGGTTATCGAGCTTGATCTTGAGAAAATAATAAACTCATGCCACCAGTTAAAATCTATCTCAAAAACGATAGGTGCAATGAAAGTCGCTGAGTTGGCTGAACAATTTGAACATCGCTGTAAAAATGAAGACCCTACAAGTGATGAATTAATTGAGCTTAGAGATAATTATGAAATTGAATACTCTAAAGTCGCTCAATATATAAAAGAGCAAATACAAAAAGCCGAACAAGAAAACAAATAGTACTTATCAAAAAGGGCCATAACGGCCCTTTTTACTTTATTTTCTTGGTTTATTTTTCTGGTGGACGGTAGCCTTCGATTTCTACGTCTTTACCTTCAAATAAGAAACCGACCATTTGCTCTTCTAAAAAAGCACGGTGCTCTGGGTCCATCATGTTTAAATGCTTTTCGTTAATCAACATCGTTTGCTTGTGTTGCCATTGGCCCCACGCTTCTTTACTGATGTTGTTGAAAATCTTTTCACCAAGCTCACCTGGGTATAGTTGGAAGCCTAAGCCTTCAGCTTCTTTTTGTAACTTTTGACAAAATACTGTACGTGCCATAATTGCTCTCTACTCTTATTGCGTGATGCTATTGTAATCTATTGTGCTTAATTGTTTAACCAGCTTTTTCGTTGGCGCTGCAAGGCCAACTTCAACTGACTCATCAAGCGGATACCAAACCAGTTGTCGCTCATTGATGAGATCTGGAATATTTGGCAATGTTAAAACATGCGGATTAATAGTCAGTTCAAAATGTGAAAACACATGGGTAAAGGCTTCAAGTGCCTGCGTATTTGCAGTTAAACCCTGCTGAGCTAAAAATGTTTCTAGTTCAGTTAATTCGCTAAACTCAAAAAAGCCAAACAAGCCGCCCCATATTCCAGAACTCGGGCGTTTTTCCATAAGTACTTTATTGTCACAGGCTAGGATCAGCTGATGACATGACTTTTTAGGCACTGCCTTTTTCGGTTTTGAATGTGGGAACTCTTTAACTTTGCCTTTATTAAAAGCAAGGCATTTACTATTTAAAGGGCACGGCTCACAATCAAATTTACTACGCGAACAAAGGCTTGCACCTAAATCCATCATTGCCTGATTAAACTCAGTGACCGACTCTTTAGGGGTTAATTGCGATGATAATGACCAAAGCTGGTTTTCGACCTTTTTCACCCCATACCAGCCTTCAATCATAAAAAAGCGCGCCAGTACTCGTTTTACATTACCGTCTAGAATTGGGTGATGTTGGCCAAGCGATAAAGACAAGATAGCCCCTGCAGTAGAGCGACCAATGCCCGGCAAGTCCATCACCTCTTCAAGTGTGGTTGGAAATTGCCCTTGGTATTTATCACGAACTATTTTTGCTGTTTTATGTAAGTTGCGTGCACGAGCGTAATAGCCAAGGCCAGTCCAGTGGTGCAACACCTGATCTTCATCCGCATTTGCAAGCGCAATGATGTCAGGAAAGCTTTGCATAAACTTTTCAAAGTAAGGAATAACAGTTACGACTTGAGTCTGCTGTAGCATGACCTCAGAGATCCATACCTTATAAGGGGTTTTATTTAACTGCCATGGAAGAGTTTTACGGCCGTGAAGGTGATACCAGTCAACCACTTGGTTTGCAAACCAAGTTGACTCCTTATTGCTTAAATTCAAAATAACATCTTTACTTGCTGAAGCTCATTGCGGCCAAGTCTATTGCAGTTAGTTAGGCCAAGCAAGTCGAACCGACTCCGCCTTGCCAAATAGCCCACATATGGCTGCAAAATTAATCTCGAAAGATAAACAGGTTCTTACTATTGTACTCAAGGCGCAGGTCAGGGATAATACGCAACCTTTTTCTATAGTCAGTGTTTTTTATCAGGCCAAATTATATGAATGACTCAAGTAACCCAAACCTCGAGCAAGCAAAGCAAGAGGGTAAATATATCCGCACGATTCGTAGTTTCGTTAAGCGCGAAGGTCGCCTAACAAAGGGCCAAGCAGCCGCCATCGAAAAGTGTTGGCCAACAATGGGCCTTGAGCATAAAAATGGTATGCTCGATCTAAAAGAAGTATTCGGTAACGATAACGATGTCGTACTAGAAATCGGCTTTGGTATGGGTAAATCACTGGTTGAAATGGCTAAAAACGCACCAGAGCTTAACTTTATTGGTATTGAAGTTCATCGCCCTGGTGTTGGCGCTTGTTTAATGGACGCTGACGAAGCAGGGATCACCAACTTACGTGTATTCGAGCATGATGCAGTTGAAGTGCTTGCTGATTGTATTGCTGATGAGAGTTTATCTAAACTGCAATTATTTTTCCCTGATCCATGGCATAAAAAGCGTCACCACAAGCGTCGTATCGTGCAGCCTGAGTTTGCGCAAAAACTACGTAGCAAATTAAAAATTGGTGGTGTTTTTCACATGGCGACTGACTGGGAAAACTATGCCGAGTATATGCTTGAAGTAATGCAAGTTGCTGAAGGTTACAAAAACCAATCAGAAACCAATGATTACGTTCCTCGCCCAGATTCACGTCCATTGACAAAATTTGAGCAACGCGGTCATCGCTTAGGTCACGGCGTATGGGACTTGATGTTTGAGCGTACTAAGTAATAAAAGGTAAAAGCAGCATGAGTAAGTTAACCAACCCAAGTTTATTATTGCTTCGAAATGAAGACGAACTTGTTGGCCAGTCGATTTTAGTGGTTAACTTTGAGCAAGATGGCTTTTTACGCGAACTTAAAACGCTAAACCCAGACGCAAAAATTACTGCGTTCAGTTATAACCACGCTAATGCCATGTATGCCAGCAAAATTGCAGGTGTACATGCTGTGGTTGATCACACTATTCCAAATGGTAACTACGATTTAGTTATCTATTACTACCCAAAAGCTAAGCCAGAGGCACTAATGTGCCTTGATAATATCCGTGCTGTTTGCCAGCAAGATGCTCAGCTTTTTGTGGTTGGTGAAAATAAAAGCGGCGTAAAATCAGCAGAGAAACAACTAAAGGACCACTGTGGCTTTAGTAACAAAATCGATAGTGCTAAGCATTGTATTTTGTATATGTTCTCTGAGCTTACGTTAAATGATAACTTCGATATCAGCCGCTATCACAAACAATTCCAAGTTAAAGCTGGTGATGCTGAATTCACTGCTATCAGTGTACCAGGGGTATTTAATCACGGTGCTCTTGATGTTGGTACCGCGGTACTACTTAACCATGCCCCTTCTATTAACAAGGGTAAAGTGCTCGATTTTGCTTGTGGGGCAGGCATAATTGCCACCTACTTAGGTTTAAAGCAGCCTGAGCTAGAATTTGTTTGTAGCGATGTAAGTGCCCTTGCAACTTACGCCACAGAGCAAACACTGGCACTAAATAATCTCAAAGGTGAAGCCATATTAAGTGACGGTTTAGCAAGCATTGAGGGTAAATTTGATTTAATTATCAGTAACCCGCCTTTCCACACGGGTATTGCCACAGACTACACCATTGCCGAGGCCTTTCTAAGCTCTGCAAAGCAGCACTTGAGTAAGCAAGGAAAATTGACCATTGTTGCTAACAGCTTCTTAAAATATCCACCCATTTTAGAAGCGCAATTTGGCCAGTACAGCACCGATTTTAAAAATACTAAATTTGCCGTTTACTCAGCTTCATAACAATTTGTAAAATAGCTTATTCATAACAAAAATATTTTATTAAATATTTAGTTACTTTTTCTGTTTTTGCTAGACTTAATTTTTAATAACAATATAAAAAGATTGGCCTTCTATCGCGCATGTCACTATTTTCGGCACAAACAAGTATTCGTAAAGCTTTGGCAAATGCGGTCATGCTCGTCACTGCGCTATGCCTATCTTTGTCGATTTCGATATCGACTTATCTTGACGTTAAAGAACAAAAAGCGTTAATCGTTGATAAAATCACCCTACTTGCAGAAATCATTGCCTACAATGCGCAAGTAACAGTGCTTTTTGATGATAATGAAACAGAAGCAGAGCGTTTAAAACTATTTGAATCTGTGCCTATGATCAAAAATGTGCACATTTATGCTATTGATGAGTTATCAAATAAGCCTAAATTCTTTAGTAGTTTTAACGCAATAAGAACCCCTCCAGTACCAATTAAAGTTAATAATATTGATGAGCTATTAGAACCTCAATTTAAAAATAAAGCGATAGAGCTAATAAAACCTATTGTTTATGAAGGTAATACGATTGGCTATGCCTATGTCCGTGGTGACTTAGAAAGACTAAACCAATATATTAACAAGAAGATTTTTATCGATATTTTGTTGACTCTTTTTGTCTTGGTTATTGTGTATTTTGTTTCTAGACGCATTCAAAAACGCATAGCAAGCCCAATCGATAATTTGAGTAACCTGCTGCAAGACGTATCTAGAAACCACAACTACGAAACACGTGCGCAAAAAACCAATGTTGACGAGATCAATCAACTAGCTAATAGCTTAAATATCATGCTTGCCCGTACTCAAAAGCAGATTGAGCGCCATGAAAATGACAAGCAAGAAATTAAGCAACTGAACCAAAGCCTTGAAGAAAAAGTAAATCAGCGCACAATCGCCCTACGAGAAGCGAATCAAGAGCTACTCAATACCCTTGAGCGAATGCATCAATATCAAAACCAAATTGTAGAAAATGAAAAAATGGCCTCTCTTGGCCAAATGGTCGCAGGCGTTGCCCATGAAGTTAACACGCCGATTGGTTTAGGTATCACAGGTTCAACATTACTTCGCGATAAACTTGCAGAAATAAACAGTTTATTTGAGCAAAAAACCTTAACCTCAGCACACCTAAAGCGTTTCATAGATGATGGTATTGAAAACCTCGACTTAATTTATCGAAACCTTAACCGTGCAGCAGAATTGGTTTCTAGCTTTAAAAAAGTAGCTGTGAATCAAGATGTAGAAATGAGTACCAAAATAAATCTGCATGACTTATTAAGTGATGTAATTATGTCGATGCGCTCAGAAATACAATACCGCAACCCAAAAATCATCATCAATTGTAATAGTAACTTTAGCATCGAAACTAAATCTGGACCGTTACAACAAGTATTACAGCAACTGTTAAGCAATTCTGTTATTCACGGCTTTACTGATGATATTGGCAACGAAGTTAGATTTAACGTTGAACGTAACGAGAGCAGCCTTATTATCGATTACTATGACAATGGTATTGGTGTTGATAAATCAATTAAGAAGCGTATTTTTGATCCTTTTGTCACCACTAAGCGAGGTGAAGGCGGAAGCGGTTTAGGTATGCACCTAGTGTACAACCTTGTAACCCAAGCGCTTGGAGGAACGATTGTATATGATGAGCTTAATCAAGAAGGCGTGCACTTTATAATCACACTACCTTTGCATGAAGGTGACATGTGATGCGTTGGGTGTGTTATTTAGTCGTTCTTTTGCTTAGTGTGAACTCTGCTTTCGCAAAGTCACCAGAGCAAGTTAAGTCTGCATTTTTATATCAGATTGCCAAGTTCACCAAGTTTGATGATCAAGTAGATCCTCCCCCTGTTACATTTTGTTTTTACGATTTAGAAAATGGTCCGGGCTCGTATCTTAAAGAGAAAAATGAACTGCAAATTAACAAAAAACCAATCAAAGTAATTTTAGTGAAAAAAACTCAGCAAATTTCTGAACTTTCTCAAGTTTGTGATATCACATACATTGATGAAACATTAGAAAATGATATACTTCCACTTTGGACCGATACAATTTCATTAAATACTTTAACAATAGGCGAAAGTATTAGTTTTTTAGAAAATGGCGGTATAGCCTCTCTGGTTCAAGAAGGAAATAAAATCCGACTGTATATCAATAAGCAGCACGTATTGCAGCATAACTTTAAAGTGCAATCTCGATTGTTAGCTATGGCTAAGTTTTATCCAAATTGATTTTACTTGTTAACAATTGGATCTAATCCTATAATCTCTAGTATTCGGTTTTGCTTGATAATACCGAATTTTTGTAAATAAAATTTCCGAAAAGGTTAATATACAATGCAAACGCCAGTCATTCTGATCGTAGAGGATGAAGACGTAACTCGACTAAACCTCGTTAGTTTATTTGAAGCTGAAGGTTACAAAGTTATTGAAGCCATTGATGGCGATGATATGCATGACAAGCTTACAAATAATGATGATGTGAACCTTGTAGTTATGGACATCAACCTACCAGGTAAAAACGGGCTAATCTTAGCACGTGAACTTCGTCAAAAACGAAACGTGGGTTTAATTTTCTTAACAGGTCGTGACAACGACGTTGATCGCATTTTAGGTCTAGAAATTGGTGCTGATGATTACATCACAAAACCATTTAACCCGCGCGAGCTAACTATCCGTGCTCGCAACCTAATTTCGCGCACAGCTTTAGGCGGCGAAGAAGCAAATATCGAAACAAACGGTGTTATTACATTTAACGGTTGGGAACTTGATGAAAACAGCCGTTGTTTAACATCTCCAAGTGGTGACGCTAAACGTTTACCTAAAGGTGAATATCGTGCGCTACGCTTAATGCTTGATTCACCGGGCCGTATTTTCAGCCGTGAGCAATTAATCAAGCATATGACTGGCCGTGAGCTTCGCGCTAACGACCGTACTGTAGACGTAACAATTCGTCGTATCAGAAAACACTTTGAAAGCGATAACAGCACATCTGAACTAATCAGCACCATCCATGGTGAAGGCTATCGTTTCATCGGTAAAATCGACAGCTAATTAGAATTAATTTTCTAGTTGTTGTAAAAATAATTGGAGGGCTTCGCGCCCTTCATTTATTTTAACTGCTAGTTCATCAAGCCACTGTTGTAACTCTTCACTACTTTCTTCAAGCGCTCCATGCTCCATCTTCTTAGCGTGTAACTGAACATCGTTTAAGCCTACAGAGCCAGCTGCGCCTTTTAATTTATGCGCCACCGATTTGTACTCTTCTCTATCATCTGCTGCTAACGCATCTGCAAGCTCAGTTTGATATTGTGGGTTTAGCTTATTAAACAGCTCACAACTACGGTTGAAGATAGTTAACCCCATTGAACCAACAAAGTCTTCAATGGTTTCAATATCAAGTAACTCAACGCGGATACCTGACAAATCTTTGACTGACACTGGCTTGATTGTTTCTGACTGACAACTTTTTTGTTGTTTAATATCAAACAGCTCACCAAGCATTTTATCAAGCTTGGTTGTATTAATTGGCTTCGCAAGCGCGCCTTGAATGTTAATACCAGCAAGCTCTTCTTCAGCACTACGCACGTTAGCAGTTAAGGCAACGATTGGTAGGTTATCAAAGTGCTCATCGTCACGAATTTGGCGAGCAACTTCATCACCGTTGATATCTGGCAATTGCATATCAAGTAATACGAGGTCTAAGTCATCTTCTGTGTAGACAAACGACAGCGCATCTTCACCGGTTTCAGCCCAAATAACTTCGTGACCACGCTGCTCAAGTAAATTTGTGGCAATTTCAGCGTTAAGCGGAACATCTTCAACAAGTAGAATGTTTAAACTACGAACCGCATAATTTTGCTCTGTAGGCGCAATGCAGAGTTTAAGTGGGATCTCTACCACAAAAACGCTGCCCTCACCTTCTGTGCTGCTTACATGTATTTCACCTTTCATCGCAGTAACCAGTGCTTTTGTTACTGCAAGCCCAATACCTGAGCCAATAGCATTGGTGCCATTGATGTCTGGTGCTTTGTAGTACATGTCAAAAATACGGTGTAGTTGTTCTTGCGGGATCCCCTGACCGGTATCACTAACACGCATCACTAACCAAGGGCCATCTGGGCGATTTTCACGAATACATTCAAGCTCAACATGACCTTGCTGTGTAAACTTAACGGCATTATTTATTAAGTTCCACACAACTTGACGTAACCGAGTTGGATCAAGCGATGCATACACATCCAACGTGCCTTTTCGTTTGATGTTAAAATCAAGACTCTTTTGTTCAGCAATCAGGCCAGCAAAGTTAACAACATCATTGATAAAGTCAGCTACATTTACTGAGTCAGTAACGATATCTAGCTGCTCACGGTCAATTTTATCTAAATCAATAATATCGTTAAAAATATTACCAAGGGTTTCAGCACTCGAAAACACTGTGTTACACCAACTACGCTGCTGTTTATCAAGCTCGGTATCAAGCAACATGCGTGTTAAGCCTACAATGCCATTCAAAGGCGTTCTAAGTTCATGACTCAATGTGGCAATAAACTTCCCTTTGTCTTTATAAGCTGCTTCAAGCGCTTGTGCGGCTTCTTTACGGCTGGTGATATCACGACCGAAAGCGAGCAAACCAATATATTCCCCTTTTTCGTTAATAAACGGTAACTTACGCATCTCAAACCAGCGCTTTTCACCATTAACGGGATATTCAACATCAAGCGTTAGGGCTTGGTGCGTTTGCGATACTTTTTTGTCGGTGCGCAGTACTTCAGGTAAGTAATTACTTGGGTAGATTTCCTCTACACTTTTGCCAATTAACTCTTCGCCACTTTTTCCAATCACTTGCTCAAACATTTTATTACAGCCAGCAAAGACGCCGTTGTTATCACGGTAATAAAATAAATCAGGAGAGGAGTCGACAATTGAGCGCAATAACATACCTTGTTGGGCGAGTTCTTGTTGAGTTTTCTTGCGCTCAGCGATTTCACGTCTGAGCTCTTCAATTGCTCTGTGCTTAGCGTGAAACGCCATTTTACGCTCATCAATCTCTTCATTTAAGCGACTGATATTGTCTTTTAACGTTTGGTTTAATAGTTTTTCTTGCTTAGTGGCACTATCTAAATAGCTATATGATGCTTCGAGCTGGCGAATTGAATTTAGCAGCACCGAAATCAAAATAGGCGATACAACTGCGGTAAAAAACATCACCGCTAAAACATCCACCAAGGTGACAGTCCCCACTGCAACATAATAAAACATGCAAGATAAAATCAGCGACATCACTAATAATAAGGCATAGCAAGCCGCAGCGGTCTTAAATTCACCGTATTTAGAAATAAAGCTTGAGAGTGTGCGAGCCCACGGACTCATAGAAGAATCAATCATATATTAAAGCTTAGGCACATAATCGAAAAAAACAGCATAGCTAATTTTATCACTAATCCTTTAGAAATATTCACATTGTGCGATAAACATATAATTTTTTCACGTATGGCACTTCTTTTTATATTTTTTCATGTAAAATATCGCGCTTTATTAATTGCAAAGAATGAGTATTACCATGCAAACCACAATGCCAGATATTGCTGATACGGCCCCAGCGTTAAAAACGGGTAAGTTAGACTGGGTTGGCATGGGTGAAATTGAACTACCTTTCATTTTTGAAACTCGTAACCAAGCCCCAGTAAATGTAATTGCTAAAGCACGCGCCTTTGTTAATTTACATAAAGAAGATGCCAAAGGCATTCATATGTCGCGTTTATTTTTGGCGCTTGATACCTTATCAACCGAGCAACAAGTTAATCCCCAAACCCTTGCTCAAGCACTTGATGCCTTTATCAGTAGTCATGATGACCTAAGTGACAAAGCACAGATCGAGTTTAAATTTGAGTTGCCTTTGCGCCGCAAATCACTATTAAGTGGTAAAGTGGGCTGGAAAAACTACCCTATCCACTTAATCGCTAAAATAAACCAAGGTGTATTAAGCTTTGAATTAATGGTTGATGTGACCTACTCGTCAACATGCCCATGCTCAGCAGCCCTTGCACGACAATTAATTCAAAATGCATTTAGCGAAAAGTTTGCAGAGCAAGATATTGATAAGCAGACTGTTTTAGAATGGCTGGGCACAACGGATGGAATTGTGGCTACACCACACTCACAGCGCTCAATTGCAAACGTCAAAGTAAAGCTCGACAGCGAAATTGATAGTTTTGATGTGGTTGGCTTGATTGATGCTTTAGAAGCAGAGCTTAAAACGCCTGTGCAAGCAGCCGTTAAACGTGAAGACGAGCAAGAGTTTGCCCGCTTAAATGGTCAAAACCTAATGTTCTGCGAAGACGCTGCACGTAAAATTAAAGGCTTACTCGAAGAGCAAAATTACGCTGATTACTGGCTACAAATAAATCACTACGAATCACTTCATGCCCACGATGCAGTGGCAATTGCTGTTAAAGGAATTGTTGGCGGCTACACAGCTTAAAAAATTCAGGTGACTCCGCACACTTAGGCACACTAATTGCTAATTATTTTGAGTGTCAATTTGTTGTTGTGGAGTTACCATATGGAATTCGCTTTATTATCAATTTTAGTTTTAGTCGTAGTAGCCTCTGTTGTTGCGTCAAAGTTTACCGATGAAGGCGGAAACCCTTATCCTTTCACTCGTAAGCAAACTGTTTTTACGCAAGTTGAGAGTGCTTTTTTACATCTTCTAGAACGTGCTGTAGGCGACCAATATAAAATCGTCAGCCGCGTTAAACTCATTGATTTAATCGACTGCAAGCAAGGCTTATCTGTCAAAGCAAAACGTGCTGCGATGGCTAAAGCCAAAAACAAACAGTTAGATTACGTACTTATCGACAAAGACAAACTTACCATTGTTGCCGCGGTTGATTTAGTAAATAACACCAACCGCGACGGCCATAAAGCACAACGTGATTGGTTTGTTAGTGGCGCATTAGAAGCGGCGGGCATCCCGCATATTCGCATGAAGGTAAAATCAGGCTATCAACCAAGAGAAGTACGTGATGCAATCATGTTTAAACTTGGTAAACCTGCAGCAGCGCCTGCAAGACCTGCACGCAACCGCATTACTAAACCTGCGGTATTATCACCATCACAAGCAAAAGCACACTCAACGGCGCTTGCAGAAATATAACCTGTCATAATATTGGCAAAAGCAGACTTTAAGGTCTGCTTTTTTGTTTGTTTCGGGCATTTTTAGGTATAATCATCCTATTCAATCTAAGGAATCAAATATTATGCACGTTGGTATTATTGGCGCGATGGAGCCAGAAGTAAAAATCTTACGCGAAGCAATGGTAAACCCAAGCATCATGACTAAAGCTGGTTTTACCTTTTACACTGGTGAATTAGCGGGTAACACAGTTACTTTAGTTCAATCTGGTATTGGTAAAGTAGCTTCTGCAGTAGCAACAACACTACTAATCGACAACTTCAGCCCAGATTGTGTGATCAACACAGGTTCTGCAGGTGGTTTTGAGCCATCGCTAAATGTAGGCGATGTGGTTATTTCTTCAGAAGTTCGTCACCACGATGTAGACGTAACTGCATTCGGTTACGAAATCGGTCAAGTACCACAAATGCCAGCTGGCTTTGCTGCGCACCCTAAACTGATTGAAGCGGCAGAGCAAAGCGTAAGTCAAATCAGCGATGTTAAAACCATGATTGGCCTAATTTGTACTGGTGATTCATTCATGTGTGACCCGGTACGAATTGAAAAAACACGTGCTGAATTCCCAACTATGCTTGCAGTAGAGATGGAAGGTGCAGCAATTGCACAAGCTTGTCATGTGCTAGAAACACCATTTGTTGTTATTCGTTCAATGTCTGACATTGCTGGCAAAGAGTCGCCGCAATCATTTGAAGAGTATATCGAAACTGCATCTATCAACTCATCTAAAATGGTTGTTGCTCTTTTAGAGAAGCTAACATCGGTGAGTTTATAAGGTGATTGCAAATATTGTTCAAAACCATTTGGACATTATTGTATTTTTTGTAGCGCTCTTAGCTGAGCGCTTTTTTCCTTTGGTTAGTTGGTATCATCCTAATACCTTTTTAACCGTTATTTTCTCTGCGCTTAGCGAGCGTTTATACAACCCAACGAACCCCAAAAGCTATCAATATTTAGCCTCAACCTTAGCTTTTACTCTCACCATTTTAGTGATAGTGACACTGGTTGTACTTTTTTTAGAATTTGCTTTTTATCCTGAGCTATTAAACGGCTTAATTTTGTATTTATTACTAAGTAGTCGTGCCCAAGAGAAAAAATCACTGCGGATAGCAAGATTAGTTAAGCTAAATCAAAAAGCGACAGCAAGAGAGCTACTTACAAGCCTTGTTGCTCGTGATGTTTCACGTTTATCGGCTCCTGGAATTTGTAAAGCCACCATGGAGTCACTGGTGCTGCAAAGTGCGCGGCATTATTTTGCCGTTATTTTCTTTTATATAATTGGCGGCGCTATCTTTGCTTTGGTTTATCGCTTACTCACTTTAATACATCAAGCATGGCGTAAGAATCGTAAGCCAAATAACCCGTTTTTAACGACCATAGCTAAACTACTGTTTGTATTAGAGTGGTTACCCATTCGATTATTGGCTTTAACGATTGCTGCAAGCAATGCCAGCAAGCAGAGTATTCATTATATTAAGCACTATGGAAGACACTTTTATCAAACTAATACAGGCTGGCTATTAAGTGTGACCTCTGCGGCATTACAAGTGCAATTAGGCGGTCCGGCGCTATATCAAGAAGAGCGATTTAATAAGATGCGTGTAGGTACCGACCGTTTACCAAATGCTGATGATATTGCCGCTTTAGTGAATCGTTTAAACCAAGCGAAAGCATTTTGGTTACTGCTGATAGTCGGGATTGAAGTAATTAGCCTATTCACAAACTAATCAAAATATAAGCACAAAAAAACCAGCCGTAGCTGGTTTTTTATTTCTATTAGCTTGATTAAGCTAAGGTGATTTTAGCAAACTTACGCTTACCTACTTGGTAAATCTGAGTTGTGCCTTTTGCAACTTCAAGCTTAGTATCCGTTACTTTTTCTTCACCATTTAATTTAACTGCACCTTGCTTGATCATACGCATCGCTTCTGAGGTACTTGCAACAAGATTAGCTTCTTTTAGTAAGTTAGTGATAAACACAGTGTCTTCAGCGATAGTAACTGTCACTTCAGGGATCTCATCTGGTAATGCATTCTTTTGGAAACGCTTGATGAAATCTTGATGAGCACCTTCGGCTGCTTCTTCACTGTGGAAACGTGCAATCAGTTCTTTCGCTAATTCAATCTTGATGTCGCGCGGGTTTGCACCATCAGCAACACGCTGCTTAAGAGCTGCAATTTCTTCGATTGATAATGCACTTAATAAGTCATAGTAACGCCACATTAGCTCATCGCTAATAGACATCACTTTACCAAACATATCGTTCGGCTCATCAGTAATACCAATATAGTTACCTAATGACTTAGACATCTTTTGAACGCCATCGGTACCTTCAAGCAGTGGCATCATAAGCACTGTTTGTGGCTTTTGGCCTTCGTCTTTTTGTAGTTCACGACCCATTAGTAAGTTAAAGCGTTGGTCTGTACCGCCAAGCTCAACGTCAGCTTCTAATGCAACTGAGTCCCAACCTTGTACCAGTGGATATAAAAATTCGTGGATAGCAATTGATTGACCATTGGCATAACGCTTTTTAAAGTCATCACGTTCTAGCATACGTGCTACTGTTTGACGCGCAGCCAGTTTAATCATACCTGCCGCACCTAAGTTCTCCATCCAAGTAGAGTTGAATGCAACAGTTGTTTTAGCAGGATCGAGGATCTTAAATACTTGCTCTTTATATGTTTCAGCGTTGGCTAAAACATCTTCACGAGTTAACGGTTTACGTGTTACGTTTTTACCCGTTGGATCACCAATCATACCGGTGAAATCACCGATTAAGAAAATCACTTCGTGACCTAGGTCTTGGAAGGTTTTCATTTTGTTGATAAGAACTGTATGACCTAAATGCAGATCAGGCGCAGTTGGATCGAAACCCGCTTTGATCTTAAGTTTCTTACCTGACTTTAGTTTTTCAACTAATTCGTCTTCAATTAATATCTCTTCTGCACCGCGTTTTATCTCAGCTAGAGCGGTTTGTAAATCCACTGTGTATTACTCCAAAAATTCAGCTACCGGGGCGTGGTGGCCTGTCAGGGTTATAATTATAGAGCTAAAAACTTTAAAATTTAGCTAGTTAGCATCAAAAGAGTGACACTAAAAAAAAGCCTAACTTAAATAGTTTAAGAAACAGCCCTGCAGGCAGCGCGCATGATTGTTCTTTATACCGCGTTATTGCATTTTATTGAAGGTACTTTAGTTAACTAACAGCAAATTAGTTTAACTGACGACACATGCTGCAAATTCAACCAAAAAAGTTTAACGCGCAGGCCAATTCTAGCGCAAATTAGCGCCAGTTTAAATCTACAAAACACTGGTATTTGCGCTATTTTAGGTATATCCTGCAATATTAGTAATTAATTTTCTTGACAGCAGAAAAGGCACGTTATGGTTCATGTAGTGCACAAACTCCCCAAAAAACACAAACTGCTCATTCTAGGTTTGGTTTCTGCTATTGCCGGCTTGGCACTTTTGCCTTCTGAAAAAGCCACCGCCTCAAAGGATAACAGTGCAAACGCACTTGAAATTGGTAAACGCTACGAATTACAAGTTAAAGTTGATGATAACGAAAAACTAACTGAACTAAATTCGGAGCAAGCAGCAGCAAAACTTCCAGAATATGAGCTTGTTGATCATGAAGTTCGCAATGGCGATAATTTAGCTCTTATTTTTAAGCGCGCGGGCTTCTCAGCGCAAACTCTGCACAAACTAGTTAACACAAACGCTGAAACGCGCAAGTTAACAAAAATTCATCCGGGTGAAATTTTAAGTTTTGCAACCGCCGAAGATGGCTCATTAGCGCAGCTTCGTTATGTAATTTCAAAAACAGATACCTTATACGTTACATTAAATGACGAAGGTAACTACGATACATCAATCGACAGCAAAGAAATTGAAACCCTCAGCAAGTCTGCCGGTGGTGAAATCAGCAACAGCTTCTGGACATCGGGTATTGCCGCAGGTTTAAGCGAGCGCCAAATAATGAACTTTGCCGATATTTTTGGTTGGGATGTCGACTTTGCAAATGATATTCGTAAGGGTGACCAATTCGGTCTAATCTACGAAACCCACTATGTTGATGGTGAATACATTGGTGATGGCAAAATCATTGCTGCAGAATTCATAAACCAAGGTGAACGTTATACAGCGATTCGCCATACTGATGGTAACTTCTATACGCCTGAAGGCCGTAGTATGAAAAAAGCTTTCTTACGCGCGCCTGTTAACTTTAAGTATATTAGCTCAAGCTTCAACCCTCGCCGTTTACACCCTGTAACTAAAACTGTTAAGCCGCATAATGGTATTGATTATGCTGCTCGCACAGGTACACCGGTAGTTTCATCGGGTAATGGTAAAGTGATTAAAGCGGGTTACAGCAAATACAATGGTAACTACGTATTTATTAGCCACGGCACTCAATATGTAACTAAATACCTTCACTTGAACAAACGTCTGGTAAAAACAGGTCAAAAAGTGAAGCAGGGGCAAAAAATTGGTACGGTTGGTGCGACTGGCCGTGTAACTGGCCCACACTTACACTATGAATTCTTAGTAAACGGTGTACACCGTAATCCGAAAACGGTCAAACTACCTAAATCAGAGCCTTTACCGCGTGATGAGCTAGCTAAGTTTAAACCGATTGCTGATAACTTCTTAGCGCAATTACAACGTAACCGAGAGTTACAATTAGCGTTAAATAAGTAATTGAGTAAACATTAAAAAAGCCGCTTCAATGATGAAGCGGCTTTTTAGTGCCTGCCACAAAATCAGCCTTAATGACCTTTATTCTCTTCAATAATTGAAAGCAAGTATGAGCTTGCGCAGGCGCGATTCATGCCTGAAATAAAACACAACACAGAAGCTATTATTACCTTAATAAAACATAAATAAGTTGAATAATTAGCGAAATCATCACCAGTGGCCAAATGTACTTTGCGTATTTTGTAGCGCCATCAAGCCCCATTTTAGACTGATACTTTTCAAGTAGCGGTATTAGAATAACCAAGGCAACAAAAAGGCATAGTAAGATAATAAAGATATTCATGGTGGCTTCCTTACACAACTATCATTTAACTACAATTTCTTTAGGGTGACCCTAGTCTATAGGCAAAAAAAAGCGCAGTAAAATTACTGCGCCAGTCGGTTGGAAGTAAATCGACTTAGCCAACAATCGCTAACAAAATACCTGCTGCAACGGCACTTCCTAATACCCCTGCAACGTTTGGTCCCATAGCATGCATTAACAAGAAGTTATGCGGATTGCTTTCAAGACCTACTTTATTCACCACACGTGCTGCCATTGGTACCGCTGAAACACCCGCAGCGCCTACTAATGGGTTTATTGGCGATTTAGAGATCTTATTAAGACCTTTTGCCATAAACACCCCTGAAGCTGTACCAATCGCAAACGCTAATGCACCTAACACCAAAATACCGATAGTTTCTACCGTTAAGAACTTATCAGCAGCAAGCTTTGAACCTACCGCTAAGCCTAAGAAAATCGTGGTAATGTTGATGATTTCATTTTGTGCACTGTTACTTAAACGATCGACCACACCCGATTCGCGCATCAAGTTACCTAAGCAGAACATGCCTACAAGTGGTGTTGCAGCTGGTAAAAACAAGATAGTTAAACTAAGCACCATTAAAGGAAAAATAATCTTCTCTTTTTTCGATACAGTACGAAGTTGCGGCATTTGAATTTCGCGCTCTGCTTGCGTTGTTAGTGCACGCATAATTGGTGGCTGAATAATTGGCACTAGTGCCATATATGAATAAGCCGCTACTGCGATAGCCCCAAGTAAGTCTGGTGCCAATTTAGATGCTAAGAAAATAGCCGTTGGACCATCCGCACCACCAATAATGGCAATTGCCGATGCATCTTGTAGCGTAAATTCAAAGCCAGGAATAAAGTTAAGTAGAATTGCACCAAATAAAGTAGCAAAAATACCAAACTGCGCAGCTGCACCTAACAGCAACATACGCGGATTTGCTATCAAGGCACTAAAGTCTGTTAGCGCGCCAACCCCCATGAAGATCAGAAGTGGAAACACCCCAGAATCAATCCCTATGTGATACACATAATAAAGCAGTCCACCTGGTTCAGATAAGCCTGCAGCAGGAATATTCGTTAAGATCGCCCCGAAGCCTATTGGTAACAATAGTAAGGGTTCAAAATTACGAGCAATTGCTAGATATAACAATAAGCAACCAACCGCAATCATGATCAAGGCAGGAAAGGTAAAGTTAGCGATACCTGTTGCATGCCAGAGATTTAAAAGACCATCCATTCTCTGTCTCCTACGCCAGCGCTATCAATGCATCGCCAGTGGCAACAGAATCACCTTCGGCAACTAAAACTTCAGCAACCGTGCCGGTATGTGCAGCGCGAATTTCAGTTTCCATTTTCATCGCTTCCATAATGATAACTACATCACCTTGGTTTACTGTTTGGCCTGGCTTTACTTTCACTTTGAAAATATTACCCGCCAATGGCGCGTTTAAAGTTTCGCCAGCAGACGCTGAAGCAGACTGAGGAATTAACTCACTGTCTTTTAAAGTCACCTCTTTAAGCTCACCACCTTGTGCTACAACGACATCGTAAACTTTGCCATCAACTTTAACGCTGTATTGCTCAGCTTTTACTGAGTTTGCAGCAGCTGGTTTGCTTTCTGGCTTAGCAACTTCACCTGTAGGAATAGCTTCAAATGCATCAGGATTATTTCGGTTTTTAATAAACTTAAGACCAATTTGTGGAAATAATGCATAGGTAAGCACATCATCAATCACATCATCAGCAAGCTCTAAACCTTGCTCTTTAGCTTCTTTTAATAATTCAGCTTCTAGCTTCTCAAGTTCAGGTTCAAGTTTATCAGCAGGACGACAAGTAATTGCTTCTGCGCCATCTAGAACGCGTTCTTGTAGCTCTTTATTCATAGGTGCCGGCGTTGCACCGTACTCACCTTTAAGTACACCTGCGGTTTCTTTGGTAATCGTTTTATAGCGCTCACCAGTCAATACATTAAGTACCGCTTGAGTACCGACAATTTGAGACGTTGGAGTTACCAGTGGAATATAGCCTAAGTCTTCACGAACACGTGGGATCTCAAGCAATACTTGATCAAGCTTATCGGCAGCACCTTGCTCTTTAAGCTGGTTTTCCATGTTAGTCAACATACCACCTGGCACTTGTGCTAATAAGATACGGCCATCAACACCTTTTAGGCTACCTTCAAAAGCAGCATATTTTTTACGAACATCACGGAAGTACGCGGCAATTTCTTCTAGTTGGTTTAAATCTAGGCCGGTATCTCGCTCTGTGCCTTCAACAATCGACACGATTGTTTCTGTGGCGCTATGACCATAAGTCATACTCATAGACGAAATTGCGGTATCAAGCATATCGATACCTGCATCTATAGCTTTTTGGTAAGTTGCAGTACTTAATCCTGTCGTCGCGTGACACTGCATCGCGATAGGAATAGATACGGTTTCTTTTAAACCT
The DNA here is from genome assembly GCF_051235485.1 of Pseudoalteromonas nanhaiensis. Classification (NCBI taxonomy): domain Bacteria; kingdom Pseudomonadati; phylum Pseudomonadota; class Gammaproteobacteria; order Alteromonadales; family Pseudoalteromonadaceae; genus Pseudoalteromonas; species Pseudoalteromonas nanhaiensis. Next base: position 21,315 of record NZ_JBPNYQ010000027.1, read on the forward strand.
TTGATTAACTGCTCACAATCATATGGCTTTAATAAACCAGCCATATCTTTAATACAAATAGAATGACAGCCTAGTTCTTCGAGCTGTTTCGCAAGTTTAAGCCACATATCAAGTGTGTGTACTGGGCTTACGGTGTACGAAATAGTACCTTGAGCGTGTGCGCCTACTTTAACCGCTGCTTTAATTGCAGTTTCAAGATTACGTACATCGTTCATAGCATCGAAAATTCGGAACACATCTACACCATTTTTATGGGCTCGTTCTACAAACTTTTCGACAACATCGTCTGCATAATGGCGGTAGCCTAAAAGGTTTTGTCCGCGCAATAGCATTTGCTGTTTAGTATTTGGCATTGCCGCTTTTAATTCGCGAATACGTTGCCAAGGATCTTCACCTAAATAACGGATACATGAGTCAAAGGTTGCTCCACCCCATGATTCAATAGACCAATAACCTGCATTATCAAGTTTTTCAGCCATGGGTAGCATGTCGTCTAAACGCATACGCGTGGCCAATAAAGACTGATGAGCGTCACGCAATACTAATTCTGTAAGTTTTAATTTAGCCATGTTTAAGCTGCCCCATTATTTTTGTTTATTTCGAAATTGTGCAATTGCAGCGCTGATCGCGGCAATATGTGCCTGAGGCACACCCTGTTGAGGTTGAATTTTTGCTGTTCGTGTTGGCTCTACACTTGTAGGATCATCGAATCGGCTTACAACTTTCGACATTAAAATAACCGCAGATATTAAAATGCTCAGAAAAACAAACACGCCAACCATGCCTGTTACCATTAAGCTGCCTGCAGTTGTGAGCAATTCACCAATATCCATACAACTCCCCTTCGATGATTAAAAATAAAAAATCATTTTTGTTAAATATTTATTCAGCAATAATAACAAACAAAAATAATTTGTATAGCCTATTGTAAATTGGTAAAACCAATTAAACTCAAAATAACATAGAGCACAACTAATTAACACCATACTATTTCAGCAATTAACCTTACGTTATAGATGATAAAAATAATGAATATAGCCATCAGTTATATTAAAACAAACCGACGAAAAGCAAGTTCTGTTCAAAAACCCTGCTTAACAAGGTGTTACAGTAACAACTCATGACAAAGTGCGAAATTGGTCTTACCAATAAAGACAAAGCTAAATATAAAATGAATTTAATTAATATGAAAAAATATCACTATGAATAAGTTACACGCTTGATCGTAAAAGTTACCAAAAGAATAACCATGCCCCGCCCACAAAAAACGCTAAGCAACTGAAATATAAAGATAATAATGATTGGCATAAAACTCGCTTTATTCAACTCGACCATTTGAAAAATTAATTAGGCAAGGAGACCACTATGTTACGCTGGACCATTACTTTTTTAGTTATTGCATTAATCGCTGCAGTGTTAGGTTTTGGCGGTATTGCTGGAGCCGCAGCAGGCATTGCTAAGATTATCTTTTTCATTTTTTTAGTATTGCTTGTTATTTCGTTAGTGTCAGGTGCTCTTAGAGGCAACGTACCTAAGTAAAGCAAGTTAAAATTTAATTAACCCTAATATTTAATTTACAAGGAATTTAGTTATGAAAAATTCAACTTTAAAAGCCGCTACTATCGCCCTATTTTCAGGTTTATTCATTATGGGTTGTGAAGACAACTCAGCAGAGGAAGCCGGTGAGCGTATAGATGAAGCAATCACTGATACACAAAATGCAGTTGAAGATGCATGTGAAGAAGTTAAAGAAGGTGTTAAAGCAGAAGAAACTAACTGCTAATATCACACCTTACGAAAAAAGCGGCCTAGTGCCGCTTTTTTGTTTTTTAAATGAGGTATGAGATCTGAGATAATCGTAGGAATGATTTTAACCGTGAATTTTTTGCTATAGCGTGAGTTTTTCGGCGTTAAAACGCCTCCTACAAGTCTTAACTTGGATTTAAAGTCTGATGACTTTATAAACCACCGCGCGAAATAAATTTCACGCCTACGCGAGCCTCAAGCTTGCTAACTTTACTCTTTCCCCTAGAGACTCGCTAACTTGTTGGGTTTATCTAATAGCTGACGGCTGAAAGCTGATGGCTCTGAGTGCGTTGGGTTTCACTCCGTTCTACCCAACCTACAAGCTGATGGCTAAGAGTACGCTTTCATTTACAAGACGTTGTGAGAGGCTTATTTGTCGTTACACTCGCTATATGCCACTGACCGTCGATAAAACTCACTTTTGCGACGTCACTTACGGCAAAATCACCGGGGACATTTAAGCGCGTTAAGTTACTCGCTAACTGTTGTGTACAGTATGGCCCTGTATCACCATGCATCACGAGCACTAGCTTATTGGTATGCTTTGCAAAATCGCTGATGGCATCTCGGTATACTTTAAAGGCATCACAATCGGCGCGCTGTGACTCACTGCAAGCGGATTTACTGGTTGGGTGGTAAATATCTGCCTGAAAGCCAAACACATAGGCCTTAGCATCCTGATGAACATGTGCTTGCTTTAGCCAAATGAGATTGTACTTATCACGCATATCGGCGGCATCCAGTGCTGCGTTTTTATCACTTTTTAAGATTTGCGAGCGACCATTAAAGGTGCCCGGGATATGCAAGGTACGAAACTCAATGCCATTAAATTGCCATCGGGCATTTTCTGGCATCTCAGCTTGTGTCGCATAACCCTGTAGCCGCTTTGCTTTTTGTGTATAAGCTTCGTCGAACATTAAGCCTTTTATAAAACTTAGCCGCTCAAGCTCATCAAAACGCACAGATAGCTTTTCTCGGTCGCAATCGGTCCATTCATTATCACCAGGGGTGTAAATGAAAGGCTGTGTAGTCAACGATGTTAGTAACACCTTGTTAGTTTGCAAAAGCTTATTCGTGCATGCAAGTGAGCCCGATTTCATATCGCCCAAGTGCATCAAAAATTCATGAGGTGTCGCTGCGATTGCCTTGGCAATTTTTCCGCCTTCTGCGAGATTAATTTCATCTATCGGGGTGTATGGCATATCGCCCATAACCAAAAAAGTATTTGTAGTCATTGCAAGTGCTAACGACATTGAACTAACAAACATATAGCTTACACCTTTAAAATACACATACCTTAAGCTCTCACAATGACAACTAAATGAAAACCAACTGCGGCAGATTTTTTTTATCAATGTTAAACTGCTATCAGCAAATTAAGTGAGTCCACGAATGACATTAACTACAACTTACACATTAGATAAACCGTATTACTACGAGTGCTTTGATGAGTCTTTACCCTACTCATCTCAGGCTAAACCTAAATATCCTCTGTTAGCATTGCTCATAACATTAGGCCTACTAGCCTTTTACCAGTTAGAAAACCATTATTTAGGTAGTTTTATGATAATGCTTGCCGTAGTGGAGTGCTTATCGTTTTATTATAAACGTCCATGGTGGGTGGCCAGACAAATGATGAGTCGTGCTTCAGGTAGTGAAGTAACTATCGTGTTTGATGATGAAGGTGTTAAAGCCGAAAACCCCTATAAACACTATCAACTAACATGGCAACAAATCACAGACATAATTGAGACTGAGCGAGGCTATATTTTGAAAGCTAGTCGAGGTATGCAATACCTGTCTAAAAAAGCGCTAAATGAAGAGATTATTGCAGAACTAAATAAAAGAGCCACTCAATGAGTGGCTCTTAAAATATCTTTCGCTGATTAAACGTTGCCCGGATTTGGGTTAGATTTCTCTGCTTGGATGCGCATGTAGATTTCTTCACGATGTACTGATACATCTTTAGGCGCATTAACACCAATGCGAACTTGATTTCCTTTAACACCAAGAACAGTAACTGTAACTTCGTCACCGATCATAAGGGTTTCACCTACTCTACGAGTTAGTATTAGCATTCTCTTGCTCCCATATTCCAAAAAATTAAAAGATTCCGCGTCAAAAACATTCTAATGAAATCTAGACTTAAAAGTAAGTAAAAACTCTAAATCTTATTCATTTTCAGTTAAAAAAACTTTGTGCAGCGCACGTACTGCCAGCTCTAAATATTTTTCGTCTATTAGAACTGAAATCTTAATTTCAGATGTCGACACCAAAATGACTTTGATGTTTTCTTCGGCAAGCGCATTAAAAAATAAACTTGCTACTCCAGAGTGTGACTTCATCCCCACTCCTACTGCTGACACCTTAGCAACATTGCTTATTCCTTTAATAGAATCTGCGCCAAGCGCAGCCTGATTTAAGGTTAAAACTTCCAATGCTTGTTCATAATCATTGGTGTGCACAGTAAAAGCATAGTCTATTTTTTCAAAGTTATGATTAACTTGATTAATCATATCAATTTCGATACCAAACTCTGCAAAAAGTTTCGTAATTTTAGCCAGGTTTTCAATCCCATATTGCATTTGATTGATATAAATCAAACTTTCATCACGATTGAAAGCAATACCTGACACAATATTTGCTTGCACTTCCGGTTCCTCAAAACTGATCAAGGTCCCTTGATCTGGGTTAAAACTCGATAGTACTCTGAGCGGTATATTGTATTTTCCTGCCGCTTCTACACTACGAATATGCAATACCTTAGCACCTAAACTCGCCATTTCGAGCATTTCTTCAAAAGTAACATGGCTCATTCGACGAGCATTTGGTTCAATACGCGGATCAGTTGTATATACGCCATCAACATCGGTATAGATCTGACATTCGTCAGCATTAATCGCTCCCGCAATCTCAACTGCTGAAGTATCAGTACCACCTCGGCCAAGTGTGGTGATATTACCTTCGATATCTCGGCCCTGAAAGCCTGCAATTATAGCAATACGGTTGTGCTCAAGCTCATGCTTTAAACGAGTCGCTGCAACCTCTTCAATACGCGCTTTACCAAACATATTGTCGGTGCGAATGTTGACCTGATCAGCCAGCAAACTTACCGCTGAGTGGCCACGTTTAATAATAGCCATTGCCAGTAAAGAAACAGACACTTGCTCACCTGTGGTAAGCAGTACATCAAGCTCACGGGCGCTTGGTCGAGAATCGATTTGTTTAGCGAGTTGAATAAGACGGTTAGTTTCTCCCGACATTGCCGAGAGCACCACCACAACTTGATGGCCTTGCTGCTTGGTTTTTACAACAAGGTCAGCGACGGCCTCAATTCGCTCAATTGAGCCAACTGAGGTGCCACCGAATTTTTGGACGATAAGTGCCACTAGTGGTTAAGAACGCTCAGATAACCAACCAGTTACACTTTCTAAGGCTGTAGCTAGGTTCTCTGGCTGAGTACCACCAGCTTGTGCCATATCAGGACGACCACCGCCCTTACCGCCTACTTGTGCAGCCATGTGGTTTACAAGCTCACCGGCTTTCACTTTACCTGTTAGGTCTTTAGTTACACCTGCAATTAGGCTTACTTTATCGCCATTAGCTACACCAAGGGCAATAACACCTGAACCAATCTTCGTTTTCAGGTCATCAACCATGCCACGTAGTGCTTTAGACTCAGTACCAGCAACATCAGCAACCAGTAGTTTAATACCGTTCACTTCAACAACAGAGTCAAGTAACGATGCACCTGCCGCACTTGCTAGCTTGTCGTTAAGCTGTGCAATTTGCTTCTCAAGGCCTTTTGATTTCTCAAGTAACGCAGTTACTTTTTCAAGTACTGTGCTGCTATCACCTTTTACTAGCGCTGCAACATCGTTTAGTTGTTGCTCTTGCTCACTTACATAAGCAACAGCTTCAGCACCTGTTACTGCTTCAATACGGCGGATACCGGCAGCGATACCGCTTTCTGATACGATTTTAAATAAACCGATATCACCTGCACGCTTAACGTGAGTACCACCACATAACTCGATTGAGTAATCACCAATGGTTACTACGCGAACTTCGTCGTCGTATTTTTCACCGAATAATGCCATTGCACCTTTTGCTTTTGCATCTTCGATAGCCATTAGCTCAGTTTCAAGCGCAAAGTTACGACGGATTTCATCGTTCACTGCGCGCTCAATTTGACGTAATTCGTCTTTTGTAACTGCTTCAAAGTGTGAGAAGTCAAAACGTAAACGCTCTGGGTCAACAAGTGAACCTTTTTGATTTACGTGCTCACCTAAAATTTGACGTAACGTTTCGTGTAAAATGTGTGTTGCAGTGTGGTTTTTCTTGATGCTATCGCGACGTGCTGCATCAATGGTTGCCTCTGCTTTATCGTTTGTACCAATGCGGCCTTGTACACGACCATGGTGCGCAAATGCATTACCAAGCTTAGTGGTGTTAGTAACGACAAACTCACCGCCAGCAACTTTTAACACACCGGTATCACCAACCTGACCACCTGATTCAGCATAGAACGGTGTGCGGTCAAGGATTGCGATACCTTCTTGACCATCTTCAAGTACAGAAACAGATTGACCTTCATGGAAAAGCTCAACCACTGTGCCTGTGTAATGCTCTGCATCGTAACCTTTAAAGTCTGTGTGTTTTTCAGACTTAAGTTGTTGGTTGTAATCAGCACCAAACTTACCAGCTTGCTGTGCTTGCTTACGTTGCACTGCCATGCACTCTTGGAAACCGTGCTCATCAATGGTCATAAAACGCTCACGCGCCACGTCTGCCGTTAAATCAGCAGGGAAACCATAAGTGTCGTAAAGCTTGAATACTAAATCACCCGGGATCACATCACCTTTGATGTCTGCTAGGCTTTCTTCAAGAATTGCCAGACCACGCTCAAGTGTTTTACCAAACTGCTCTTCTTCAATACGTAGTACTTTTTCGATAATTTCTTGTTGCTTAGCAAGCTCTGGGTACGCTTGACCCATTTGCTCAATTAACGCAGCAACTAGCTTATAGAAGAATGCGCCTTTCGCGCCTAACTTGTTACCGTGACGAACCGCACGACGAATAATACGACGTAGTACATAACCACGGCCTTCATTAGATGGCATAACGCCGTCAGATACTAAGAATGCACACGAACGAATGTGGTCAGCCACAACGCGTAACGATTTATCATCTAAGTCTTGTGCGTTAGTCACTTTAGCCGCAGCTGCAATGAGTGCTTGGAATAAATCGATTTCGTAGTTTGAGTGCACGCCTTGTAAAATCGCAGAGATACGCTCAAGACCCATACCTGTATCAACAGACTGCTTAGGAAGCGGCTCCATTGTACCGTCGGCATGGCGGTTAAACTGCATGAATACTAGGTTCCAGATCTCAATGAAACGGTCACCGTCTTCTTCTGGTGAACCCGGAGGACCACCCCAAATGTGCTCACCGTGATCGTAAAATATCTCAGAACATGGACCACACGGACCCGTATCACCCATTGACCAGAAGTTATCGCTAGTTGCAATGCGAATAATGCGGTCTTCACTCAGACCTACTTCCTTATGCCAAATGTTGAAAGCATCTTCGTCATCGTGATAGATGGTAACAAGTAGCTTTTCTTGCGGAAGTTTTACAACTTCAGTTAAAAATTCCCAAGCAAACTTAATTGCGTCTTGCTTGAAATAATCACCAAAGCTGAAGTTACCTAACATTTCAAAGAATGTATGGTGACGTGCAGTGTAACCTACGTTTTCAAGGTCATTATGTTTACCACCGGCACGCACACAACGTTGTGAGCTGGTTGCACGTGAATAAGGGCGGCTTTCCGCACCTAAAAATACATCTTTAAATTGCACCATACCGGCATTATTGAATAATAACGTGGCATCGTTACCCGGGATCAGCGAGCTTGAAGGAACAATTTGGTGTTGTTTAGAGGCAAAAAAGTCTAAGAACTGTTGCCTGATCTGTGCGGTAGTCATATGCTGCATGTGAAAATCTCACCCGTTTATTGCTGTGCTTGCATTGCAAAATCAATTTGTTCGTAATTAAAGCCTCGATACATCAAGTAGCGAACACGTTTCGCTTTTTCTTTCTGGTCGAGTTCTTTACCTGAATTTGAAAACTTCTTTAAATATGCGTCCTGTGCGAGTTCAAACCAATCGATTTCGAACTCTTCGAGCGTCTTATCTAATAATGCTCGGTCTATCCCTTTTGCCATCGCTTCGCTCTGAATGCGTTTTGCACCATGATACTTTGCTAAATGGCGGCGTACAAACCCTTCACAATAGCGCTGCTCGTTAATAAAGTTGTGTGACTCACACCAATCTAACAAACGCTCTGTGAACTCTGGCGTCGCCTCTTTTTGCTGTAACTTTCGGGTTAGATCCCGACGCGAATAATCTTGTCGAGATAGTAACCAAAGTACGTAATTCTTTAACTTTTGTTCTTTATCATCCATTACGCGTCAAAACGTCCTGATTGCGACGGTGATTCAGGCGCATTAGCTTGGTCATCACTTTTTGGTACAACCGGCATAAAAATAGCCTGAAATGACACGAAGAAACTAATGTAACAAATTGGCATTAAAACCAATAGAGGAATAAACGATAAAGGAATACAGATCACCATTAACACGGCACAAATAAGGCCATACACACTCAGTGGTGCCATATTTTTATAAAATACCATAAAAGAGGTTTTTAACACCGCAAACATGTTGCTTTGCTTTTGAAAGTAGACCAAAGGTACTGCGTAGGCAAAAGCCGTTAAATACACACAGATAGCCAATAAAAATACCGCAACTTGCCCCATAGAAATGGTCGCTAATAAATCAGCCAAATGAGCTTGATTTTGAGGGTCAAAAGTCTGACTCGAGATAACCGCGTAAGCATCTGCAAAGATAAAATTAGACAGTAATGCCAATAAAATACCCGCCGCCATCTGATACACCGCGACTCGCACTAAACCAATACGGTTTCCTTTGTTGCTAAATGGCTTAAAAATATCAACTTGGCTGATAGTCCCACCTTGTTGTTTTGTGAGCACAGCTTGATAAAACCCCGCCATTAAAAACGGCGTCACAAACGCACCAACAACTTGCAATAGAGGCAGTACTAGCGCCAAAAAGCTAATTACCACTATTAGCAGATGCATTAAGATAAAAGTAAACGGTTGCAGCTTAAAGATTTCCCAGCCTGCTTTAAACCACTTTACGCCTGCACCAGCTTTAAAAACACGAACTTCGATTGACATAATTTCTCATTCAATAACGACAAAACGCACCGAGTATAACTGGGTGCGCTACTTGTTTATAGTCACCTGTTGTGAAATTTATTCAGGCTTTTTAATTTTTTTAATATCAAGCATGTGCGAACCATGTTTGATTTTCGTTTCGAGGTAAGCACGATTGCCTACTACACCTGCTTTAATATGAGCGTGCGTGCCCACAACAGAGTCAACCTCAATGCCTGCATCACGCAGTGCTTTAAGTTTATTTGGGTTATTGGTCATTAACTTAACGTGCTTTTGCCCAAGAGCCTCTAACATTAAAACCGCATCTGAAAAGTCACGTAAATCATCAGCAAAACCCAAGTGGTTATTCGCTTCGTATGTATTCATGCCTTGTGACTGCAATACGTAAGCATCAATCTTATTGTATAAACCAATGCCACGGCCCTCTTGGCGTAAGTACAGTAAAATGCCGCCTTGCTGATGCATCATTTCGATACACTCATTTAATTGTTCACCACAATCGCAACGTGACGAGTGAAATACATCACCCGTTAAACACTCTGAATGCATGCGAATTAATGGCACATCTTGCTCAGTGTCGGCTTGATTAAATACTAATGCCACATGCTCTTGACCATCTTTTAAACCACTAAAAGATACGATTTCTGCAGGAATATCACTGTTTTTGCCAACATTTAGCTGGACTCTTGCTCTTACTTGCGCCACGACAAATCCAAAATTAAAAAATAAATGCGATACTGCAAATGTGATTACAACAGCTTGAAGGTTGTAAGAATGCAACATACGACGAGTGATAACTAATATTGAGGCAGTTACCAGCAATTCAAGTATTATACACTCAAACCACTTGAAGATACGAGCTTTGCGCTATGAAAGCCGGGGTTTTTACTGCAACAAATAATCTAAAAACATAAACACAAAGCAAGCATTGATGCATCTAAAGCGATTTGATACCTTGTACCTAGTTATGATAACCATTATCATTAACTTGTATCAGTTATCATCCAAAGACTGGGCAGAAATAATAAGGATTATTATGAAAAAGAGCTCACTTGCCTTATGCATTGCATTACTATTTAGTCAGCAAGGCATTGCCAATGAAACGACCGCGCAAGAATTTAACGACACCTATCGCGCTTATGTCGCCGCTGTAGAAAACCAACAAGACAGCAGCGAACTTGCTAAAAAAGCATTTGAGTTAGGTAAAGAGGTTTATGGCGAAAGCGCCGACAACACCGCAAATCTTGCTATTAACTATGCAAACAGCCTCGCTAAAAGCGAACAAGATCAGCGCTTTGAGTTATATCGTACAGCCTACGAAATACTCGAAAAAAACCACGGCAAGCTAAGTGTGCAAGTGTATGACTCATTAATCGGCATGGCAGAATCCACCCCTTCAGCTAAGCGTGCTGATACGTATTTAGATGACGCTATTGCCATAGCTGAAAAGCAAAATTCAGCCAAACTTGTTGCTGACACAAAATTGACTGCGGCACGTATCCTTGCTTATAAAATTAATAGTGAACGCTATTACACAGCAAAGGAATATCTTGAAGAAGCCGATAAATACTACCAAGAAAACTTACCCGATAACGCTGTCGATCGTATTAGCGCTGACTTCTTAGTTGCCGCATTTGCAGAAAGCCAACGTAAATACAGCACCGCCATTGAACGTTTAAATCATGTAGTGAGCGTGTTTGATAAAGAGCTAGACTTTGATCACAAAACGGAACTCGATGCCCATTCCAAGCTGGTTCACTTATACGAAAAAACAGGTAAAAGTGACGAAGCAACCAAACATTGTATAGCGATTGCGAAAATGGTGCCTTGGAAAGAAAGCCAAGAACAAGAGCCGTTATACCGTGTGCCACCTAAATACCCAATGTCAAAAGCTCAACGTATGGAAGATGGCAGTGTCGTGATGGAATTTGAAGTAACCCCGTCAGGCTTTGTAGACAACATAACTGTGGTTGATTCTGAAGGTGGTACTGCGTTTGAAAGAGAAGCGGTTAAAGCAATGAAAAAATGGCGTTATGCGCCTAAGTTTGAAAATGGTCAAGCTATTGCTGCGACTTCTCGGGTGCAATTAGATTTTAAAATCAACTAATAAAAAGAAGGGTCGCAATGCGACCCTTTTTATAACCTGCTTAACAAGTTATCTGCTGCATCCTCAATTAAATCGAGTACCTTTTCGAAACCTTGATCGCCACCATAATAGGGATCAGGGATCTCGCTCTGCCCTGCATCACCATGACTTAAAAACAGCGACAACTTATATTGTAAGTGCTCTGGACACTGGGCTTGTAAATCAGCAAGATTTTGCTTGTCTGCCGCAAGGATTAAATCAAACTCATAAAAATCAGCTTGAGTCACAGGTCGCGAATATATCCCTTTAAAACTATAACCACGCTTTTCGGCTGCTGCTTTTGAACGTGAATCAGGTGGATTGCCTTGGTGATAGCCAATAGTGCCAGCAGAATCAACTTTAACATTGACACCCAATGCCTTGGCACGGCTACGAAGTACCGCTTCAGCAGTAGGTGAGCGGCAAATATTGCCCAAGCAAACAATCAAAACCTTTTTCATTATTCGTCCTTAAAATTGCTTTAAGATTGACTCATCATAACGTTCTGCATCAAGTGACAGGTTGTATTTTTCTGCCACACTATCAAGCTCTGCCTGCTTAATTGCCAACTCATCCATGGTAATGGTGTTGTCATCAAGCTGCCATAACAAACGCGAACCGGCATAGCTGTAATGAATTGCTAATAAAGCATCAGCATTGCCCTCGCGCCCTGCAGCTTTTAACTTTGGCATTTTTCGAGTAATTTTATTTAGCGCTTTTTTTAGCTCCCACACATAGACAATTTCAGTCATGTAATCATGGTTGCGGTATTTATTAAGCACAAAACCCACCAGCAAACTACACACAACAACGCCTAATAGGTTCCAATGAAAATGGCTACCGCTTGGGTCAGGGAATAACGCAATTAATGTTTGTGAAATGGCTAAACTGCCAAAGGCTAAAGCAATTACACAAGCAATAATCACTTGGTTTAAATGTTTACGGTAACGGGCTTTATCTATTTGAATAAGTTTCATAACAACCTAAAAAGTCACACTAAAATTAGTGAAAAAAATTTCACCCCTTTTTTATTTGCCAGCCGTTTTAGCTATGAAAGCAATTATCCAAAGAGGAACGGCTATGCATACATTACCACTAAACTCAGCAAGCTTGAATAACAGCAATACAGCTTTAAAGACAACCGCAGCAATTATTGGTGGCGGTGTAATGACCTTTGCAGCATTTGCATTTATGCAGTACTTAATTTCTGCTGAGCAAAGAGCCGATGTAAAAACAGGCCCAGATATTACGGTTGAAATTTATGAAGTACCAGAAGATTCAAAAGTGCAAGTAAAGCAAACACTGCCGCCACCACCAGTTGCTAAAATTCCACCAAAAACGCCGCCACGCCCAACGAGTGATAATCCAGATACGGTTGTGGTAGCAGATTTAACACCAACGATGACATTCGATAACATTGGCGACACGCTTAGCAAAAGCATTAACCAACCAACGGGAGATGCAACGCCAATTGTACGCATAAATCCTAAATACCCACCGGTTGCAGCCCGCGAGGGGATTGAAGGCTGGGTGCAAATTAGCTTTAGCATTTCACCGACTGGTGAAGTTATCGACCCAGTTATTATTGATGCAGAGCCTAAACGGGTATTTGACCGCGAAGCAATTCGCGCTATTAAACGTTGGAAATATCGCCCTAAAGTTGTTGAAGGTGTGGCACAATTACAAACAAACCAAAGCGTTCAACTTGATTTTAAAATAGATGGATAACGGCCTATGCTAATGAGCATCAAGACATGGTTATTTGACAAGCCAAACACTGATTGTTTGGCGCAGTATGCCAAAACAGGCGACAACCGTTATCTTAACCAACTCGTTGCTCAGTACGGGAACGATCTTTATCACTACCTAGTCACCCAAAGTGATAAAGATCTTGCTCTCGATATATGCCAGCAAACTTGGTTAAAAGTTATTGATAAACGCGACTTTTACAATGAACAGAACAATCCAAAAGCGTGGCTATTTCGTTTAGCACGTAATTTGTTGATTGATGAGTTTCGTAAGCAGCAAAAGTTCGTTGAATTAGAAGACAACCAAGTTTTTTCTGAACCAAAAGGTGCAGAATATCACTACGACTATGAAGCCTTTGATAAAGCACTCATGGCTCTTAGCTTTGTACAGCGAGAAGCACTGACCCTACAGCAAGAAGGCTTTAGTCTCGAAGATATTGTTGCTATTACACAAAGTAACCCAGAGACCATTAAAACTCGGCTGCGATATGCCCGTCAAAACCTGAAACAACAACTAGGAGGCCATCATGAAGCGTAACGACGAGCAACTCGATGCTGATTTACAAGCACATTTTCAAAAGCGTAAAACACAGCACAGCTTTAGCACCGAACAACTTGCACAAATGCAAACGCCACAAGTAACACGGCCTAAAAAACAACGTTTTTTGAAAATACAAATGGCCAGTTTATTTGTTGCCCTAGCATTATTTGGCTTTGTTATGCTTGAATATAATTATCGAGAACTAACAAACATTTATGCTGTTGATCTTTCTGATTATCAATGGGTAGAAGTTCACGAGCTCGACTCTAAAGGCAGTTATGTAAGCAATCTAAAGCAGCAAAAGCAAATGCTAGATACTAACTACCAACAAGCATTAGCCAATCACCAAGCCCGCACCAGCTTCACCGGCCGTCTAGTCAGTGTTGATAACGACTGGTATATCGCCGACTGCGAGCAAAATGTACTCGTACAAATTAAACAATCGCTACTTGAAGAATTACAAAAGCACGGCACCCTAGATACCCATATTCACCAAGGTGACCTACTGGCACTTGACCAAAACAAGCAAGGCCAAATCATCGCACTCAAACAGCTAACCCACGAAACGAAAAAGTGTGCATCTTAATAAAACGAGTTCGCCAGTTAGCAAGGGGAAAGAGTAAAGGAGTACCGTAGGCATGAAATTTATTTCGCGCGATGGCCTCAATCCAACTCTTGTAGGTCGGGCTTAAGCCCGTTAATGAAAAGATAATTTGTCGCCATAAATGACGACCTACATGACGTTCGGTAGAACGGAGTGAAAACAAACAAGTTAATTAAACCCCGAGTTTACTTTATCGGGGTCAAATCAGACGGCTGACTACTCCCCCGCTCCTTACCTCGCTTTTCCTACCAATAATCGCACATTGTTCTAATGTTAATAACAATTTAATGCTGAACCAGCTAGGCTAATAACATCGTGTTTAAATATTATGGAGTTACCATGAAAAGGTCTTTGTTTAACAATTTAATCATTGCCTCAATTAGCTTATCTAGCTTGCAAGCTTGTGCTCAGCCAGAGCAAAAAATTCCACTGGATGCCAGTGCGAATAACTACAAACTAGAATTAGTAAGCGAAGGGATTCAAATTCCTTGGGGTATGGCTTGGCTTAACGAGCGAGATTTACTCGTTACCGACAGACGTGGTGAGCTTAGGTTAATTCGTGATGGTAAACTCGTTGAGCAAACAGTTAAAGGCACACCTAAAGTACATGATGAAGGTCAAGGGGGCTTATTAGATATAGAGCTTGATCCGAACTTTGCCGACAATGGCTGGATTTACTTTTCCTACTCGGGCTATGAAGGTGATGGTGAGGGTTACAATACCTCAATTATGCGCGCTCGCTTTAAAGATATGACTCTTGTCGATCAGCAATTATTATTTGATGGCGAGCCAAATATTAAAACAACGAAACACTATGGTTCGCGTATTGAGTTCGACAAAGAAGGTTACTTGTATTTCTCTATTGGCGACCGTGGCAAAAGAGACGTTCACCCACAAAGCCTAGACTACGATGCAGGCAAAATTCACCGTATCAATAGCGATGGTTCTATCCCTAAATCAAACCCGTTTTATAACCATAATACAACTCACAAAAGCATCTATTCGTATGGACACCGTAACCCACAAGGTATGGCGATGCATCCTGAAACGGGAGTTATATGGAGCCATGAACACGGCCCTCGTGGCGGTGATGAAATCAACATAGTTAAAGCAGGCGCGAATTATGGTTGGCCTGAGATCACCTATGGGATCAACTACATTGGTACAAAAATTACCGACGAAACCAGCCGCGAAGGAATGGAACAACCTGATTGGTATTGGGTGCCATCAATCGCCCCTTCTGGAATGGAGTTTATCACCAGCGATAAATACCCACAGTGGCAAGGTCAAATTGCCGTAGGCTCGATGAAGTTTGGCCACCTTGTGTTAGTGAAGCTAGATGGTGACAAAGTAACAGGCCACAGCAAAGTATTTGAAGGTGTAGGTCGTGTACGTAGCCTCGCCACCCACCCTAATGGTGATCTATACCTTGGTGTTGATGGTGTAGGGATTTATAAAGTTGTACCTAAATCGTAGATTGGGTAGAGCGAAGCGAAACCCAACAAGTTAGCGAGTTACAAGGAAAAAGAGTAAAGGAGTACCGTAGGCGTGAAATTTATTTCGCGCGATGGTTTCTGTCCACACTCTTGTAGGTCGGACTTTGGTCCGTAACTGTTTAAGAATTAAATGTGTCGCAATAAATAACGACCTATGTTTCAAGCAATAAAAAACCACAGACTTCTGTGGTTTTTTGCTTATAGCTTAAAGCTTACAGCTATTACTTATAAAACAATAATACTCGTCACTAGGTAAGCGATAAAGGTTAACGCGCCGCCAAATAAGGCGTATGGCATTTGGGTTTTTACGTGAGTTAATAAATCACACCCTGATGCAATAGCCGATACCGCACTGGTATCTGAGATTGGCGAGCAGTGATCGCCAAACACGCCACCGCCTAAAATAGCAGCAATTACTAATGAAGGTGGTAAACCTAAAGCTTGAATGAGCGGTACACCAATTGGAATAAGAATCGCGAATGTGCCCCATGAGGTACCAGTGGTAAATGAAATTACCGCACCGGTTAAAAATAGCACTGGCACAACCAAGTAAATAGGTAAGAAATCACCCACAAGACCAGCTACAAACACACCCGTACCTAGGTCTTTTAAGCTTGCCCCTAAGGTAAGTGACAGCAATACAATTGCTACCAGTGGTAGCAACTCACCCATACCTTTAAAGCCAATATCAACAAGCTTATGATGAGTAAAGTCGCGAGAGCTAATCATTAAAAAGTAAGCCACAACACAAGCTAAAATAGTTGCATACAGCACTGATTTAGAACCACTGCCACTGGCAATATCGCCATCGCCAGTCCAGAACATAAAGCCAACCATGCTAGCTATTAAGGTAATAAGTGGCACAAGCATATAACGCGCTTTAGAGCCTTTTACTTCTTCAGCCAGCTCGGTTTCTTGTTGTTCAAAATTATCTTCAGCTTGCTTTAATGGCCCATGTACCTTATCAAAAGTAATGGTATAGAACACGATAAGTAAAGTGATAATGGCGTAAAAGTTATAACCTATACTGCCCCAAAGTACTGATACCGCAGACTCTTCCATTTCGTAGTTGCCAAGTAGACCAAGCACGTATGCACCCCAGCCATTTAACAAGATTAAGATACACACAGGTGCGCTGGTACTATCGATAATATAAGCAAGGCGTGCTCGGCTCATTTTAAATTTATCGAATAAACCACGCGATAAAATACCCGAGGTTAATACACTTAAGTTAGATTCAATAAATACTGCAATACCTGAGAACATGGTTAAATAACCAACTTGGCGCTTACTTTTGGCAACCCCTTTGTTCATCAGTAAATTAACGGTAGCAGCGACACCGCCAGATTCACGAATGTAGGCAAGTAATGCACCTATTAAGATACTAAAAATAAGGATACGGCTATTACCAGGGGAACTGGCGACTTCAACAACACGCTCAATGGTATTAATGAAAGTGTAAAATAAGCTATTACCTTCACCATTGATAGCAAGTAAAAACTCAGACGACGCAACCGCGACCAATAACGCCATGATCACTTCTTTGCGCCAAAACACAATTAAGATAGCAATCAAGGGTGGTAAAATTGAATACCAAGACATAAAAACCCTTTTAAATTAAGAACAGCATTTTATTTTTATTATGCGAAAACTCGCTAAGCTTAATGGCTTTACCATTAAACTCAACTTAATTCGACTAGTGATTTAATATACTCTCATAAATCAGTGAGATAATAGAGCCATACTTACCCGTTTCGAAACGTTTACCGACAAACTCGTAATTTTCTTGCGAACCTTCAATAGGTGTATGACGCGCATTAGTTAATAGCACAATAGCAAGGTCGTACTCGGGGTCAATGACGGTCACAGTGCCAGTCCAACCAGTATGACCAAAAGCACGCGGGCTGGCGTAAGGACCAAAATGCCAAGTTCGCGCTTGATGCCCCGCTCGTCGCCACCCTAACCCATAGGTTTCATCACTTGCTTGAGAGTTTGTGAATTGCTCAAGTACTTGTGGCGTAAAAATTTGCTTATTGTCATAACCACCGCCATTGAGTAATACCTGCATAAGCACTGACAAATCACCAGCAGTACTAAAAAGCCCTGCATGCCCCGCTACGCCACCTAAGGCATAAAAGGCTTTTTCATCATGTACTTCACCTTGCAGAACATCGGTTCGAACATTTTCAAATTCAATGCGTCCACCTCGGGTGTTACCATTAATCTCTGTGGCCGCAATTTGTGAGGTTAAAAAGCCTTTTTGCAATGGATTATAAACCGTATGTGTTAAACCAAGCGGTTGATAAATTTGGCTCTCAACATAAGTATCAAGCGCCATACCACTGATGCGTTCAACCAGTACACCTAACAACATATAATCGATATCAGAATATAAGTGTTTTACGTTACGTCCAGCCACGAAGGGAACGCCAGTTAATAACAGGTTTTTAGTACGCAGACTGTTTTGTGAAAAAAAGCGCTCACCAAATTTATTGTCTTTACGATGAAAATCAACCACGGCAGGATAACCAGCACTATGGGTAAGTAAGTCTTTTACTAAACGCTGCTCACGGCCGCTGCCTCTAAATTCTGGTAGGTAATAAAACAGCGGTTTTTCTACGTCGAGCTTTCCTTCGCTGGCAAGCTTCATTAGCGCAAAGTTAGTGGCAAACATTTTTGAGTTTGAGGCTATATCAAACAAGGTATTGTTTTGCATAGCTTGTGGGCTTTTGAGCTCACTGCCATCAGCGTGGTACTTTTTAGCTGCGCCGTAATGGCTTAATTTAATCAGTTTGCCATCTTTAACAACGGCAAGTACCGCGCCCGGAAAGCCCTCTTTAATTTCTTGAGTAATTAATTCATCAACGGCACTAAAGCGCTTTTGACTGCTGTTTTTATCAAGCGTTGGATAAGGAAAGCGTAAGGTTAAGCTTGCCCCTTCAGGCAATACATTCTCAACTTTATAGGTGTTGATGCCATTGTGAGTACGTTTAGCCAAACTGTATTGATATATTTTTTCGGCAGTTAAAGGCGAAGCTATATTGATTTTTTCACCATTAATATAAATGTCGGCGCTGGTTGCGTCTTGGTTTTCAATGATGATCTCACCGCGACCTTTATAGGCGACAAAGGTGCCTCTGTCGTTAACAAGCGCGCGACTGCTTGGATCAAGAGCAGGAATACGGGCTATCACTTGTGCATTAGCCAGTGTTTTTGGCTCTGGCTCAACCGCTTGCTGTTGCTGCTGATATTCTTTAAATAACCGCTCAAGCTTTTTAGGGAAGTATTTATCTAATAAAGCAAACAACACAGCGGCACTTCTGGCATCACTATTCCCACTTACATGCCAAGGCAAAAAGTGCATTTGAAAAGCACTTAAGGCATCTAAAGTTTGCGAATCAAGCTGTCCCGTAGCAATCACCTCATAGCCGTAGCTACGCAGTGCTTTTTGCATTAACTCAACAGAGGGTTTTGATGCACTAAATAATTGCCAATATTTATCAACAGTGTCGCTGTCGTACCACGCACCGATACCCGCTTTATAAAGTTGGTACCAAGGAAAACGCGGGCCCGGGTCGTTCTTACGGCTTGGCGCAATATCTGAATGGCCGATAACTTGAGTTGGGCCAATATCTGGGTTTCGCGCCAAGATATCTTTGCTAAGCTCAATCAACAACTCAATTTGTTTGGCATCATAGTCTGGAAAAATACACAATTTGCTGGCATCGTTTTCCATTGCTGGCTGACTTTGCTCAGGTATATGACAGGTTGGTACATTCACGATTTCAATACCAATTGAATGATCATTTAAATCTTCTCGGCCTTGCCAAAAGCTGCGGCCGGCGTGCCATGCTCTGTCTTTTTCATCAACCAGCTGAATAATTTCTAAATCGTCTTTTGGATAACTTGGATCGCCTGATTCTGGTAATAAATAATGTGAACTTAAGCCCCCTTCATCCACTAACGCACGCATCGACTTTTCGTAATCAATGGCGGTGTAATGCATTACTAAAAACTTTACACGGTGACTGTAATTAGCTGATTGTGTGAAGGTATATTGATGACTGGCACAGCTTACTAAAAAAGCAGCACTACTGAGATAACACAGCTGTTTAAGAAATTTTTTTAAAGGGGTAAAACTCATAACAGATTCATACCTGATGATTTAAGCGTTGACGATTCTCAGCAATACAGTAGCAACACCCACTTAACATGTAAAATATTTTATTTACTAAATAAAGAATAAACAGCATACATTATCGCTAAGTCTCTAAAAATGCAGCTATCTCAACAAATAATCTTGTATCTATTATGGAATAAAACTATATTATTCCATCTAATTAAAGAAAAATATTCCAAACTTAGGTCAAGTAAAACAAAAAATAAGTCGTGGTATCAAAGCAATTACGTATCGCAACTTAAGGTGTGTAGTACATTACTATGCAATGTGACTTAAGTTAATTAAACAAAGTGAGCCCTATGTCTACTTTTGTAAAAATTAAAGCTTTACGCCAGTCTTTATCGAGCAGCGAAGCAAAGCTTGCTGATTTCACACTAAATTCGGCGAATGCTATTCGTAACTTATCATCCGTTGAGCTTGCGAAAGTGGTTGGAGTGAGCCAGTCAAGTGTGGTGAAGTTTTCACAAAAATTAGGTTACAAAGGCTTTCCTGCTTTTAAACTTGCGGTGATTGATGCGCTCAATGACGAAACAAGTGAACCAAAACTACATGGTAAAATCACCCTTAATGACTCACTTGAACAAATCGCAGAAAAATTATTAAGTAGTAAACTGGCTGTACTCACTGAAACAAAGAATCTCAACGAGGCCGTGGCAGTCGAAAAAGCAGTAGAGCTTTTAAAGTCAGCAAAGCGCATACTGATCTGTGGTTTAGGTGGCTCAGCATTAGTTGCAAAAGACTTCTCTTATAAATTACAAAAACTCGGCATGCCTGCAATAGCCGAGCCAGATGGCCACGCGCAGCTTGCATACGTTGCTACCTTTTCAAAAGGTGACTTGGTGATTGCGATAAGTGAGTCAGGTATGACCCGCGAAATTGCTGAAGTAGTTAAACAAGCGAAAAAGAATGACAGCTCAGTGATCTCAGTCACAAAGTTTGGCAGTAGCCCTGTTGCTGACTCTGCTGATGTAAAACTTTACTCAGTGGCTGAAGGTGAGTCTGTGCGTTTATCGTCAATTCTTGCGCGAACAGCACAAGACTTTGTTATTGATATTCTGTTTATCGCTCTCACCCAGTCAAGTCGCCAAGGCCGTAAACTACTGGAACATTCTAATGAAGTTGTCGGTGAATTTAAGAATAACTAATTTCTTAATAAATAACATTTAAGAACAAAAAAGCAGCCTAGGCTGCTTTTTTTTATGATTGAAGCAGACTTTTTCCTCTTACCATAAATCACATCTTTTACTCTTTATCTTTGGGATTAACCCACTGAGTATACAGTCATAATTTCTTACAAAAATAACTTTCTGATAATTGAGCCACCGCTAAAGCGAGCGATTGCTGAACTTTACCTAAAACAGGTTATATATTTTATTCCTAAAAAAAGGTACGTTAATAAAAAAATATTCTTGACCATAGTAAATAACACCTGTTTAATATGTGGGCAACATAATATTAAAGTTCATAAGTCTCAACTGGGTAAGCAGTCCAACAAAGCATATAAATATAAGGACGGGAAACAATGAAACAACATGCATCCACACTCGCAATTAGCTATATAGCCAAAGCGACAAGCAATGCACTTCGTGCAAAGAAAACAGCCTTTACCGGCGTTGTTATGGCCGCGGCTCTAGCCAGCGCACCAGCCTTTGCAAATCTAACCGGTGGTATTAAAGGTAAAGTATCATCACCAGCGACACAGCAGTCACTGGCTGGGATCACAGTAACTGCAAAGAGTAACGTGATGCCAAAACCTCGTACCGTTGTTACGCGTGAAGATGGTAGTTATGACTTACCGCAGTTAAAGCCCGGTACTTATGAACTGACTTTCACCGATAAAAACGGTGTAACGCAAACCATGACTGTCGACGTTTTACTTGAGCAAACATCAAGCTTAAACGTCACTATGGGTGGTGCTAACGAAAACGTTGAGGTTATCACGGTTACCGGCAGTAAGTTATTCCGCGAAGGTAAATCTGCACTCACTAACTCATTAGGTGAAGAAGCAATCAATAGCGTGCCAGTTGGTCAAGATTACCGTGACCTATTAAAACTTGTTCCGGGTGTTGAGCTATCTGAAAACGCAACCCTTGGTCCATCAGCAGGTGGTTCGGGTGTTGATAACTCGTACGGCTTTGACGGTGTTGATGTTTCACTCCCTATGTTTGGTAACTTAGCATCAGAGCCATCAACCCATGACGTTGCCTACGTTACTATGGATCGCGGTGGTGCAAAAGCCGTTGGCTTTAACCGTTCAGGTGGCTTCTCAATCAATACCGTATCAAAATCAGGTACTGACGAATTCCACGGTAATGTTGAATACAAAGTTCAACCTAAGAGCTTAGTGGCGACTCCAACAGGTCAAGAAAGCTATGAGCTTGATAAAAGCTGGTTAACAGCAAGTTTAGGCGGCCCGCTTATTGAAGACACTTTATACTTCTACACTTCTTATTATCGCCCTGAAGAAACACGTACTAATAAAGATACAGCCTATGGTGAAGTAAAAGACTATAAAAATGTCCGAGATGAATACTTTGGTAAGTTAACTTGGGCACCTACTGACGATATTTTAATTAATATTTCACAGCGTACCTCAGAAAAAACCATCGAAGGTCGCTCTGTTGGCGCTTACGAAACTGACAGTGTTTCTGCAGGTGATAAAGCCGATCAAGATATCTTTACCTTAGATGGTTCGTGGCTTTTAGGTGATGCAACAACTCTTTCATTCCAATACAGTAAATTAGAGATAGAGTCTGGTACCACACCTGATACAAAACTACCTGTAGTACCATCGTTAACGGGTCAACTTGACTTAAGTAATCTAACTGAAATGGGTTACTTCAGTGTACCAAGCTTATTAGATGCTGATGATAACTACACAGCAGAGCAAATTGCTGCATACAATGCAGGCGCTGCACCACTCATTGCACAATACGGTTATACCGAAGATGGGCAAATGCGAGGTGGCGGCGGTGTTGGTGCGTATTACCAATACGATAATATCGACTTTTACCGTGATAGCTTTGAGTTAAATCTAGAACATGAATTTAGCTGGGGCGATAGTTACCATACATTACATTTAGGTGGTGAATGGAAAGAAAGTAAAGAAGTTCTGTCTCGCCTTTCAAATGGTTGGGGTAGAATTTCTTATGTTGGCGGCCTAGATGAAAGCTTAGAAGAAGGCAGCTCTGCGCCGGTTATTTACCGTGCTCGCGTGCAACAAATGAGCTTAGTAGCAGGTGGAGATGCGGTTTCTGCTATTAACTCAGAAATGGAAACGCTGAACTTCGAAATCAACGACACCATTGAAGTAGGTGATTGGACTTACAATGTGGGTGTGCTTGTGAGCCGCGATACTTGGTATGGTCAAGGTCTTAAATCAGCATCTGGTACTCTCTCTGGTTATGAGTTAGCACCAGGCGAAAAATACGAAATGTATCAAACAGATTGGACAGATATGATCCAGCCTCGTTTAGGTGTGAATTGGAATTATGCAGATCAAGACTCTGTATTTGCTAACTTCTCAATGTATAACCCTGAAGCAAGCTCATTAGCGCGTGCAGCCTCTTGGGACCGTAATACCCGTGCCGAAATCGAAGTTGAATTTGATGAAGCGGGTAAAGTAATTTACGCAGAGCCGCGTCAAGGTTCATCTGGTAAAGTATTTGCTGATGATTTAACGCCTCGTCAAATCAAAGAGTTTACTCTTGGTACCACTAAATATGTGGGTTCTGATTTAGTATTACGTGCTCATGTTCGTCACCGTAAGGCGTCGCATTTCTGGGAAGATATGCCAAATAATGCGCGCTTAACTGACTACTCTGGTGTTGATGCTGAAGGCGTGCCACAACATATCGCTGATAAAGGCTTATACGTAGATAACCTTGATGCGATCCGTGATGAAATTGGCGGTTCATCATATGTTATTGCCGAAGTAGATGGTGGCGAAACGAAATATTGGGAAGCGAGCATCGAAGCGGAATACCTAGGCGAAAACAGCTATATCAATGCTTCTTATGTTTGGAGTCACTACTACGGTAACTTCGACCAAGATAACACCACAGCAACAACAGATGCGAATACCTTCATTGGTTCATCGAACTATGGTGATGGCCGTGGCCGCTACCCTTGGGATTACAAATACGGCACATTATCAGGTGATAAGCCGCATAAAGTAAAAGTGTATGGTTACTACACTGTGCCATGGGATGCGAACATCGGTGCATACTTTGTATTCCAGTCGGGTAAACCTTGGGAAGCATGGGATGGTTCAATCTATGGCTACTCAAGTGGTACAGCACGTTATGGAGAACCTGCAGGTAGCCGTCGTAGCCCTAGCCATTGGCAGCTTGATTTAAACTACACCCAAGACTTTAAGTTCTCAGGTGACATGGAACTACAATTCCGTGCTGATATCTTCAACGTATTTGACCGTCAAACAGGTTATAACAATAACCCATATGTATCGTCAGAAACCTTTGGTGAGTATCGTAATTACTACAGCCCACGTCGTGTGCAGCTGTCGTTTAACTTCAAGTTCTAAGTTAATCAATCCTGTTGGGGGCCGCTATTGCGGCCCTTTTTTATGCCTCAAGAACAGACTTAAATTGTACAAAATGCTTTTGCTGCATCTATATTAACCGCTTCTTTCATAAAGTAGTCGAGCTGCACAGTGCGAATAATCGCTTGCGACTCGCTGTTACCTGCACTTGCCTGCCACTGCCAACTTTTAAGCGACTCTCGCGACACATCGACAAACAGCCCTTCTGGGAAGCTCTCGACAAAACGGATATCAATCGTATTGCCCTGATTATCAATAGTTATAACAAAGCGCGCACAGCCCGTCTGTTTGGCAATTAAAGCAGCTTTAGGATAGATAGGCTTTGTTGCATGTTTTAGTGTCCACAGCTGCTCTGCTGCGTTTTTATTATCACGTAGATCAAGCGCATCGGTTGAGTTACTTGTTGAGGTGTTGGGGAGTTGTGAGCAGCCAGCTAGTAAAGCGAAAGCAGCAATGCTTAAACTGAAATAAGTCTTCATGGTATATCCTTATAAATCAAGCTCCTGAATATAACACAGCTTTTTATGGATATAAAAAAACGAGGCAAGCGCCTCGTTCTTATTTTCTAGTTACCTAGCTATTATTGATAAAGCAAATACGGAGCTCGCTTTCGTTTAAAAGTACTTAAGTCAGCTTGCCAGCTTTGCTTAATTTGCTGCTCAGTTTGACCTGCTTCAATGGCTAAACGCAATTTATCAGTACCCGCAAGTTTATCCATGAAGCCAGCGCGTTCAAAAAATTCTTGATTATTCGCAGTTAGCTTTTGATAGGCTGAAATAAATAAACTTAAATCTAGACCATGAATATCAGCATCTCGTAAATCTTGACCAAAAACTTCAATCTCTTTGAATTTAGGGTTCATTGATGCGCCTTCAATTGCACGAGGGGTAAAACTAAACTCCCCTAGTTTTATTGGCGAATAGCCCACAACTTGAAACGGAAAATCCGTACCACGGCCAATGGTAATAGGCGTTGCCTCAAAGAAACAAAGTGATGGGTACAACTGAATCGATTGAGCATTAGGTAAGTTAGGGCTTGGTTTTACCGGTAACTCATAGCTCATTGTGCGCTCATAATTAGCAACGGGAACCACTGTTAAATTAAGTTTATCTGCATTGTTTATCCATCCCTCACCTTTAATCATTTGAGCCAGTTCAGCCACTGTCATACCATGTAAAACAGGAATTTCATGCATACCAACAAACGAACGAAATTGTGGATCAAGGATAGGCCCATCAACATAAGCAATATTCGGGTTAGGTCTGTCTAATACGATAAATGACTTATCATTCTCAGCTGCCGCTTCCATCATGTAGTGCATTGAGCTGATGTACGTGTAAAAGCGCACACCAACATCTTGAATATCAAATATAATGACATCAAGATCAGCAAGTACTTCAGGAGTTGGCTTTTTATTACTGCCATAAATAGAAACAACATCAATGCCTGTTTTTGCATCAACAGTACTTTTTACATGTGCGCCTGCATCATGATCGCCGCGAAAGCCATGCTCAGGTGCAAATATTTTACTTACCTTAACTCCCCTATCGAGCAATAAATCAACTAAATGCTGACCATTAATCTCTGAGGTTTGATTAACCACTAAACCAACGCGTTTACCTTTAAGGGCTGGTATATAAGCGTCGTAATTTGCAGCACCAACTTGCAATGGCAAGGTGTTTTCAGAGACTTGTTGTGGAGTCTCTTTACAGCCTAACAGTGATAAACAACTGATAATCATAACAACTAAAAAGCGCATTATTCCTCCACCGCTTTACGTAAAAAACCATCAGCTTTCGATAGAAGCTCTTTAGCATCAACTGCCGATTTTCCTGTTAGTACAATTAAAATGGCTAATTTGGCACTTTGCTCTGCTTGCTTTAACGCATCAACTGCTTGCTGCTGCGTACAATCAGTCGCTTGCATCACGATACGTATAGCGCGGGCATGCAACTTTTCATTGCTGGCATTCACATCGACCATTAAATTTTTATACACTTTGCCTGTACGTATCATGCTGGCGGTACTTAACATGTTTAATACAAGCTTTTGTGCTGTGCCCGATTTCATTCGAGTTGAGCCTGTTACAGCTTCAGCTCCGACCACCGGACAAATGCCAATTTGTGGTAAACACATGACCGCTGAATTAGGATTACAAGTCACACCTACAGTTACACAACCTATTGATTTTGCATATTCAATTGCAGAGCACACATAAGGTGTGCGCCCACTGGCAGCTATGCCGACAACAACGTCGCGGCTCGTTAAGTTGGCATTTTTTAAATCTTCAATAGCTAAGGTCGTGCTATCTTCAGCGCCTTCAACAGCCTTTTTAAAGGCCGTATCACCTCCTGCGATAATTCCTTGCACTTGCTGATCATTCACACTGTAAGTAGGAGCACATTCAACCGCATCCAAAATACCTAAGCGACCGCTGGTGCCAGCACCAATGTAAATCAACCTACCGCCTTGCTGAAACGCTTCTACAATGTGATCTACCGCAGCACTTATTTGCGGAATAACAAGTTTTACTGCCGCAGCCACTTTATGATCTTCATTATTGATTTTAGTGAGGATCTCAGTAGTGCTGAGCAAGTCAATATCCAAAGTGTCAGGGTTTTGTCCTTCTGAGACAATGCCATTTAACTCTTCGAGTAATTCACGTTGTTGCTTAAATACGTGCTCAGGGCTCATTGGGTTGTCCTTCTTCAATAATGTCATAATAATGCTTTGCCGCTAAAATTGAGGCGCCAGTTAAAGAATCTCCCTTACAAGGAGATAGGTCATTTTGTAAGGCCTGTGGTAATAATGGTTGGCTCACCTTCGCAAGACCACCTATTAAAATTACCGGTAAAGGTGAGTTGCCTCTGCTTTTGCTAATTAACTCAACCACTGACTGTGTGTGTTCTGCCAAAACACTTTTTGCCACCTTACATTCATCTTGTAAGCTAAACACCAACGGACTAAATGCTGCGTAATCTGCGGGTTTAGCAAGTTTAAGCCAATCACTAATTGCTTGACGAGTACATCCTAGCTGCTCACTCAAGCGAATCGTTAAAGGGCTTTTTGGTAAATCAAAACTATCTATATCGTTTAATAAATGCTGTACAGCCATAAGGCCAATGCGGGCACCACCACCAAAGTCATCAACAGTGAACCCCCACCCCCCAACCAATTTAATTTGATTTTGAGCCGTTAATCGCGCCCCGACAGCTCCCGTGCCAAGAGCTACGACAACGCAAGGAGCACCTAAATTTGCCCCATACAGTGAAGTAGTCGCATCACTTGTAATCTCTAAGTAAGCAAATTCGATTTCATAAATAAGCTTGAGCATTACTTTGACTTGCTCAGCAAGGCTTACTGACGAACCTCCAGCAAGCCCCATAACGGTAACTATATCGCTAGGCTTAACATTGCTTTGTTCGCACACCTCGCGCGTCACTTTAACAATGTTTTCAACTGCTAAATCAAGATCATTCGACAGTGATGCAGAGCCAGCCTGAGCGCGAAATTGCTTACCCGTTGCCAGCTCTTTAAGCTCAGCTACCACCTTAGTGCCACCGCCATCGATGGCTAAAATATATGATGGCGCCATTTATGCCGTTGCCTCATTGCTTGCTTTTCCTATACAGCACACTAATGTGGCAAGCAAGGTGCCAATACATAATTGCCACGTAAACCCTAAGTAAAAGCGCATAGATTCAGGCAGTAACCAATCAATCATGTAAGGTTGCATGAATAGGGTCACCATAAATCCTGTAATTAAGGCAGCTAATACTGACCCTTCACTGCCACGCTTGGTAAATAAAGTTGTAAAGTACACCCCTAATAAACCACTGTAGGAAAAGACCATTACGCTTAGAGCAAATTTTAATAATGGCATATCGCTATACTGCTGCCAGAAATAACAAAGAATAGCCATTAGCGCTAAAGCAAGACTTACCAGCGCCATACCCACACGACCTGCTTTAACAAAGTGCTGATCGCTGACTCGCTTATTGGCTTTCTCTAAATATGGGCGATATAAATCTTGCACGATGACTGAAGACATCGAACTAAGCCCAGAGTTCAAAGTAGAAATAGCGGCTGCAATAATACCGACACTCACTAAGCCTTTCACTCCGGCTGGTACTTCGTTTAATACGTAGTACATAAAGATAGTGATTTTTTCACCGTTAAACTCTTGAACAACCGTTTGTCCAGCTTCGCTATTCATTAATGCTGGTTGCTGATAAACAATATAAAGCAGCAAACCAATAAAGATGAAAATAGCCATAACCGGGATCACCATTACCACTGAAAGTAGTAAAGCTTTACTGCCCTCTTTCGGGCTTTTACAGGTTAACAAACGTTGTGTCATATCTTGATCAAGACCAAACGCGGCAATATTTAATAACACAAAACCAGTTAGAACAGAGGCCATGTTGAACACCCCTGACGGGCCAAAGTCTAAATCAAACTTAAACAGCGCGAGTTTTGAGTCTGCCCCTGGGCTTGGTTCATTTAAGGTTGCAATAATGGTTGAAAAATCGGCTGGAATAACGCTCAGCAAGCTCCAAATAACCGCAATAGCCGCACTCACATAGACAATGCTTTGCAATACATCAGAATAAATAACGCTGCGGATCCCGCCCAAAAAGGTATACAACAAACCTGCTAGTGCCAGCACTAGAGTGGCTACAACCACACTGTCTGCATCGATATTTCCGTATAAAATCATCGCAACAGCAATCGCTGCCATATATAAACGAGCACCACTTGCAAACACTCGGCCAAATAAGTACATCAAGCCGCTGCGTCGCTTTGCTTTAGGACCAATGCGTTTTTCTAATAACTCATAGACCGTATAAACTTTTTGCTGATAAAACTTTGGAATTAAGAATGCAGAAACAATAAACGCCGCAATAAAGGCACCAATATTGGTAGCAATATAAGAAAAGTCTCCTTGGTAGCCTTGATCTGGCCCACCAATAAAAGTGGCAGCTGACTGAGAAGTAGCCAGTACAGATATCGCAACCATCCACGTTGGCATGCTATTTCCGCCTAGAAAAAAATCTTGGCTTGAGTTAGCACGTTTGCGATTAAACCACCAACCACTTAACAACAAAATTGCTGCGTAGCCTGCGAATACTAGCCAATCGAGTAAAGCGTAATTTGCACTCATTTATTATCCTAACCCAAACCTTAATGGAATATATTATTCCATTATTATGACAAAATTAAAATACTTTTATTTTATTATTTTTAGTTACCTAGGCTAGGTAATTGCCACTGACTTTGTTTTTGCTGATATTGCGCTTTGGTCAGGCTTACCAGTAATGGCTTTTTACGCTCATCAAGCCAGGCTAGTAATGTGTCCATATCGCTTTCAGTCATCGCTGTACAACCCGCAGTTGGTTTACTAGGTGCTCGCCACAAATGCATAAAGATACAGCTGCCCGCGCCATTAATATTGCTTGGGTTATGCTTAACAACAATGCCTTTTTTATAGAGATTATCTTGGCTATAAATATCTCGGCGCATCCACTCCGAAGAATCCTTAACCGCCTCTTCACCAACAACCGCCTTATCAACTAGTTGGTTATAAAAGGGTGAGCCTTTCACATCGATACAATAGTCGTTAGCAGTCATTGCTTGATAGTTAAGGTTTGTTTGCAGTGAATCTAAATAACCGAATGCTGTACCTAACTCAAAAATGCCCGCAGGCGCTTTACCATCACCCTCTTGTTTTTGCTGTCCAGGTTGTGACGGATGTAGCCCTACCCCCCAAGCAAGCCCTGTGCGGCCAAGCACCACAGCATGTTGCTGGCCTTGTTGTTGCCAGCTACCAGCATTTTTTTCAAAGCGATACAACGTGGCATCAATAGCATCACTGTCATTAGCGACCACCACCACGAGCTGCTGATGACTGTTATCAATGACTGGTTTAGGTGATTCTACGCTTGCACAAGCGGTTAAACTCATAGCTGCAATAAGACTGACTAGTTTTTTCATGCTGGCCATACTCCGTTTGTTATTAGTTCTAGACCGTTTATTGACTCAATACCAAGGCCGGGGGCATCCGATAAGTTAATTTGTGGACCGTTAAATACAACCCCACCTTGAACCGGGTCGTATTGACCAAGCGCAGGGCCGTCGAGGTCTATTTTGCTTATTTGTTGCGCTTTGGCTGAAGCTAAATGCGCTGCACCTGCCACAGCAATACTGCCCTCTAACATACAGCCAATCATACACTCCGCTTGGTATTGGGCAGTGATATTAGCAATCTCAATTGCTCGACTTAAACCGCCCGTTTTCATTAGTTTAATATTGATAATATCAACTGCGCCAAGCTCTAAAAGTTGTATTACTTGCTTAGGTGAAAAGGCGCTTTCATCGGCCATGATCGGAGTGTTCACTCGCTCAGTAATATATTTGAGCCCTTGAATATCACTGCTTTTTACTGGCTGCTCAACCAACTCTAACACCACACCTGCTTGCTCAAGTTGTTGCAGTGCAAACACTGTTTGTTTGGCATTCCACCCTTGGTTTACATCTAAACGTAACTGCGCCTTAGCGGCAAAC
Organism: Pseudoalteromonas nanhaiensis; assembly: GCF_051235485.1. NCBI lineage: Bacteria > Pseudomonadati > Pseudomonadota > Gammaproteobacteria > Alteromonadales > Pseudoalteromonadaceae > Pseudoalteromonas > Pseudoalteromonas nanhaiensis. The sequence continues at coordinate 52,200 of NZ_JBPNYQ010000027.1, forward strand.
CCTGCGTGAATTGCTTTTACACGTTCAATATCTTGATTAAGGTTATTGCCGATTTTTATTTTTAATACATCAAAACCTTGCTCAACCGCTCGCTGACAGTCATTAAGCATTTTATCTATGTTATCTACGCTGATGGTAATATCAGTCTTTAACTCTGACTTACCACCACCAAGTAACTTATATAAAGGCGCTCTGTAGAGTTTGCCCCACAAGTCGTAAACCGCTAATTCTAAAGCCGCTTTTGCGCTGCTATTACCAATCACCGTTGATTGAATAATGTGAGTAAGCTGGTTGATGTTTTCGATTTCATGCCCTATCAGTTTAGGAGCAATAAACTGCTGAATCACCGCTATCATGCCTTGATGTGTATCACCTGTGATAACGGGAGTTGCAGCAGCCGAGCCATAACCGACTTGACCACATTCGGTGTCTATTAAAACCACTAGGTCTTCAATAAAACTCACTTCTCTAAGCGCTGTTTTAAATGGCGTGACCAAAGGCACTTTAAGTTTCGCAAAACGAACTGCTTTAATTTTCATACAAGCCTCTATCGAATACGCTTAATGTTATAAACACGGTCTAGGTAACTTGTTTCTTGAGATAATCGCAGGGGTAACAAGGGGGTAACCGATACGCCATTAAGCGCACTACTATAAAAGCTGCCATCGCCTTTGTTATAGCCTAAGCCTTTCACATCATGAATAACATACGGCTCGCCTTGGTGCTCTCCTAAATACATCATCACGTGACCTGGAATATAAATAAGATCGCCAATCGCCATATTTTTAACCACCGGTAATTTTGCGTCTGCGGTCGTATTTTTATCAAAGCGATTATTTTGTCCGTATTCACTACTGCCTTGCTGGCCTGAATTACGTGGCATTAATAAGCCAAAACTTTTATAAATTTCGCCTACAAAGCCTGTACAGTCACGGCCATTGTAATCATGTCCCCAGCCATAACGTTCACCTAAAAACTTAAAACCTTGTTTTATTAGGTTTTGCTCGTTGTATTCTAAGTAACCTAAATTTACGTCGGCGGTTTTACTGATCATCGCCGGTTTTATAACAAGCTGGCCTTGCTCATTGCGGGTGGGCAGCTGAACAACATGGCTTGCATACGTGTTTTGACCATTGAGCAAATTAGGTACTTGTTCGTTATCAAGCAAAGGTAAACGCACACCCATATCTAGTTGGACTTCTGAGCTTGCAGTGTCGTTAGGCACATAGGCGGTATTTACTTTTGCGCCGGTTACAACCAAAAAGTTATCTTGCTCTCGATAAGCTTTAATTTCATCGGCGTCAGCAAAAGCGATATCTTCACTAGGAGCCCATGCTAAATAGTTGTAAGCACGAACTAAGAGCCATTTTTTATCTGCACTTTGATGCAATACAGCAACAGCTTCACCCGGGAACATGCCGCTTTCTTGAAAGCGATCTAAGTCTTGATCAAGACCACTATTTAATACCCGGTCCCAGGTTGGAAAAGTGCGCAGAGCAGTTCGCTTAACAACCATACCAAAACGAACCTTGTTACTACTGGCCACTTTATTAAGGTTTAGGTTAGCTTGATATTTGGCGAAGTCTTTGGCGGTTAACTGTCTACCATCAGTAAAAAAACGCGGACTTTTAGGGATAGAGCTTGCAGAGTGAATCGCGCTTGTTAATTCCTCTTTACTCAATGTTGTTTGAAATGACAGTGGATCAACAATGTATTTATTTTCTTTAATCAGCTTTTCGTTAAAGGCTGTAATTTGCGCCTCTGTCATGATCATTTTTGCCGATGCACCTTTCGCTAACCAGTAATTGGGCGAAAGTTGCGACTGAGTAACCGCAATAACATCTGATTGCCAGCCCTCAGCATGAATAGGTGCACAAAAGGCTACACCTAAAGTAATTGATAACGCGATAATTGAACGACGCATAGCTGTTCCTTAATTCTTATTGAATGCGTGAATCTAATAATTTTGTAAACGCATGCTGCAACTTTTGCTGCATTTGCTTACCGACTTTTGGCAAATTGGCTTCGTCAGCTCCGCCTATTGACTGCTGCACGCTGAAAGTAAATTCACGGCCACCTTGATAATTTCCTAAACACACATGTGCAAGCATCACTGTTTCTGTGGTTGAGCGCGTTTCACTTGGACCCCAGCCTATTTTTTGCCAAACACGCCATTGTCCATTAGTTGCAGTGTCGAGCACCTCTTTTGCAGAGCGACTATCATTAGGGGCTATAACATTTGCCAATGCATTTGTAACAATGTGGCTTATACCCACCATCATACCGCCAACCTTAGCATGTTGATCGGTATGTCCTGTGCCGTTAAGTAGCACATCTACATCACTACTTTGTAAATTAGGCATTTGCGTAATTGGCTCACGTTGATGACTTACTAGTCGCTTTAACCATTCAGCTTGAGCAAGTGTGGTCATTGCTTTATTACCCGTTAAACCACAACTATCACAACGATACCGTAAATAACCGGGATCATCACTGCTTGCAGTGTAACGGTCTATCTTTACAGCAAACTCTTTATTTATCGGGTTATGCCAATAGTCGTCTGATGGGGCAAACTGCTCTGAGCCATATGCACCGTTAAACAACAAACGTTGATCCTGCAGTTTCAGCCAGCCCTCATTAAAAAGCCCACGTAAGTATTCTCGCCCTGCCACATTAACAAAATAACTGGCAATAGCATTTGAATTACCATCGGCTTTACCAAATGCTTCGTAACTATTAATACTGCTGATCAAATCAGCCAGTGCTGTATCTCCTGCAAACACAGTTGCACCTAGCTCAGGGTGAGCTTGCCTCACTCTTGATAACGCGCCAGTAAATGCTTGAATTTTTGATGAGCTCCAAGGTTCATAAAGCTCATTGTGACTACCATCACTTAAATAACGGTAAGCAAGTTGCCCACTCTTAACCTGATAATCTATCAATAACAACTTGCCTGGTTGCAGAGGATCTGCAAAGTACAGCCAGTCAGCAGCCACGCGAGATTGCCAATCTGCTTGTTGATAATTCACCTGCGATGCTGTTTTATAGTCTTTTGCATCATCATCATTATTTAAACTTAAACAACCAGTATTTGTTAAATCAGCAGGAAGAATTGCTGGGGCTAGCATGACCCTATCAAAGTACTCTTCATCAGACAAAACAACCTTACTTGCACTTGTTTGGCAACCCGCTAGCAATAAAAAACCACATGATAAAGCTAGCCGCTTTTGAAATGCAGCTTTAGTATTCATAAACTAAAATTCCCATTAGTTATTATTTTTGGAATATTTTATTAAATCTAACACAATTTGACCGTGAAGCAAGTTAACTGGGATTTATTGCTAAATATCAAGAAAATATGAAAGTAAAAAGGTACAAAGTGAAACGAGCAAACTTACCATGCACTTTTTGCTAGTGTCATTTGAAGCTACTTATACCGATACGCTTAATTAACTGGTCTATTGTTGTGAATTGCTATTAAACGCGGGATATAAAAAAATAATATGGCGGACGCGGGACGTATTTTGAAACAGTGAACCTTAGGCTGCGTGGTTCAAAGTTGCTCTAAGAGAAATGAACGCGATATAAAATTATTGCATCAAGTTTATATTGAGCATTCAAGCTTCTACGCGAATTTCAGGCACAAAAAAACCGACTTTCGTCGGTTTATGTCACTTTCAAGAAGAAAGTGGCGGACGCGGGACGTATTTTGAAACAGTGAACCTCCGGCTGCGTGGTTCAAAGTCGTTCTAAGAGAAATGAACGCAATAAAACGTTGTGTTTATTCGCAACTGAAGCCTCTCCTAAAACCAATCCTATGCGAATTGCAGGCACAAAAAAACCGACTTTCGTCGGTTTGATTCACTTAGCTCTACTTGAGAGAAAGTGGCGGACGCGGGACGTATTTTGAAACAGTGAACCTCCGGCTGCGTGGTTCAAAGTCGTTCTAAGAGAAATG
>NZ_JBPNYQ010000027.1:56255-56448 GCF_051235485.1 Pseudoalteromonas nanhaiensis
TGAACGCAATAAAACGTTGTGTTTATTCGCAACTGAAGTCTCTCCTAAAACCAATCCTATGCGGATTGCAGGCACAAAAAAACCGACTTTCGTCGGTTTATGTCACTTTCAAGAAGAAAGTGGCGGACGCGGGAGGATTCGAACCTCCGACCGCCTGGTTCGTAGCCAGGTACTCTATCCAGCTGAGCTACGC
>NZ_JBPNYQ010000028.1:0-55002 GCF_051235485.1 Pseudoalteromonas nanhaiensis
CTTGACTCAACCAACTCGTCGTTTCGCTTGTTTGTAAGCAGTCCGCCGTGTCGATGGATGCGCATTATAGGGAGATCCGAATTGAGATCAACTGTTTTTTGAAGTTTTTATGAAAAAAGTAACTGTTCGAGCAAAATACGAACGAAACGGGCAAAAAGCACACTAAATAGGGTCGTATTATAGCTATTTGGCCAATGAAGTTTATAAATACGCTTGTTTTTAACTTGTATAAGAGAAGATGTAACTACTAACGAGCACTATATTGATCTTTATATGTGATCTTAGTTGCTAGTTGCTAGTTGCTAGTTGCTAGTTGCTAGTTGCTAGTTGCTTCAAGATTGTATGGTAAAGATATAGGGTTGGTAGAGGTATTTTAGTAATAGTGAATTTCAGAAAGTAAAAAGCCGAGCATAAGCTCGGCTTTTTGGTGTCTTTACGACTTACTCTGCAGACTGCGCGTCTTCTTGAACTTCTTCGTTTGTCGCTGGGCGACCAACTAGTTCAATATAAGCCATTGGTGCATTATCACCAGCACGGAAGCCACACTTAAGAATACGAGTGTAACCACCAGGACGGTCTGTATTACGTGGACCGATTTCGCTGAATAATTTACCAACTACTTCATTATCACGCGTGCGAGCAAACGCTAAACGGCGGTTTGCTACACTGTCAGTCTTAGCCAGTGTGATTAAAGGTTCAATTACACGGCGCAACTCTTTAGCTTTAGGCAAAGTTGTTTTGATGATTTCATGTTTCACCAAAGAACCAGCCATGTTGCTGAACATCGCTTTGCGATGGCTGCTGTTACGGTTTAATTGACGACCACTCTTACGATGGCGCATGACCCTATCCTTCTAACTAAACTAATATAGTGATTTAGATTATTCAGCTAGGCTTGCAGGTGGCCAGTTTTCTAGGCGCATACCTAGAGATAGACCACGTGAAGCTAGCACGTCTTTAATTTCAGTTAGAGACTTCTTACCTAAGTTAGGCGTTTTAAGAAGCTCAACTTCAGTGCGCTGAACTAAATCACCGATATATTGAATTTGCTCGGCTTTCAAACAGTTTGCTGAACGTACTGTTAGTTCAAGATCATCAACTGGACGAAGTAGAATAGGATCGAATTCTGGCTTCTCTTCTTTCTCTTCTGGCTCAGTTACATCACGTAAATCTACGAATGCATCTAATTGCTCAGCTAAGATAGTAGACGCACGGCGGATCGCTTCTTCAGGATCTAAAGTGCCGTTTGTTTCCATATCAATGATTAACTTGTCTAAGTCTGTACGTTGCTCAACACGGGCTGATTCAACCGAGTACGCAATACGTTCAACTGGGCTGAATGATGCATCAAGCAGCAGACGACCAATTGGACGCTCATCGTCATCAGAGGATAAACGACTAGATGCCGGCACATAACCGCGACCGCGCTCAACACGAATACGCATGCTGATCTCGCTGCTATCTGTCGTAAGGTGACAGATAACGTGATCTGGGTTGGCGATAGTTACATCACCATCGTGCTGAATATCAGCCGCAGTCACAGGGCCTACACCAGATTTAGTCAGGGTCAGAAAAACTTCATCTTTGCCTTCTAAAGTTACTGCTAGACCTTTAAGGTTTAACAGAATTTCAATGATGTCTTCTTGTACGCCCTCTTTCGCGCTGTACTCATGCAATACACCGTCGATTTCAACTTCAGTTACTGCACATCCAGGCATAGATGATAACAGTATACGGCGTAAGGCATTACCCAAAGTGTGACCGAAGCCACGCTCTAATGGTTCTAAAACTACTTTAGAACGCGTTGGGTTGATAGCGTCGATATCGACTAACCTTGGTTTTAGGAATTCGGTAACAGAACCCTGCATTTTATCCTCTCTTAACTCTTAACTTTACTTAGAGTAAAGTTCGACGATTAGTTGTTCGTTAATGTCCGCAGACAGATCTGAACGCTCAGGTAGGCGCTTGAAGCTACCTTCCATTTTCTTACCGTCAACTTCAACCCAAGTCGGCTTTTCACGTTGCTCAGCCAACTCTAGAGCAGCGATGATACGTGCTTGTGTTTTAGACTTCTCACGAATCACAACAGTATCTTCTGGTGAGATTACGTATGAAGGAATGTTCACAACACGACCATTAACTAAGATCGCTTTGTGGCTAACTAACTGACGTGCTTCAGCACGTGTGCTAGCAAAACCCATGCGATATACAACATTGTCTAAACGTTGCTCTAAAAGCTGTAACAAGTTTTCACCTGTATTACCTTTAAGGCGAGCAGCTTCTTTGTAGTAGTTACGGAATTGCTTTTCTAATACACCGTAGATACGACGTACTTTTTGCTTTTCACGTAACTGTAAACCGTAATCAGATAAGCGACCTTTACGAGCGCCGTGCTGACCAGGTGCAGTCTCAAGTTTACACTTAGAGTCGATAGCTCTTACGCCGCTCTTAAGGAACAGGTCAGTACCTTCACGACGACTCAGCTTGAGCTTAGGGCCCAAATATCTTGCCATGTTATTTCTCCTAACCTATTGTTAAACGCGACGTTTCTTCGGTGGACGACAACCATTATGAGGGATTGGCGTCACGTCAGTGATGTTGGTGATACGGTAACCAGCAGCATTCAAAGCACGTACAGCAGATTCACGACCTGGACCTGGACCTTTAATGAAAACTTCTAGATTTTTTAAACCGTATTCTTGAGCAGCAGTACCTGCGCGCTCTGCAGCAACCTGAGCAGCGAATGGAGTAGATTTACGTGAACCACGGAAACCTGAACCACCTGCTGTAGCCCATGATAGTGCATTACCTTGACGGTCGGTAATTGTTACAATAGTGTTGTTGAAAGAAGCATGAACATGAGCCATACCATCAGCAACTTGCTTTTTAACCTTCTTACGACGAATTGGTGCTTTAGCCATAATCTACCCCACCTTATTTCTTGATAGGCTTGCGAGGACCCTTACGAGTACGCGCGTTAGTCTTAGTACGTTGACCACGAAGTGGTAACGAACGACGGTGACGTAGGCCACGGAAACAACCAAGGTCCATAAGGCGCTTGATATTTAATGTAACTTCACGACGAAGGTCACCTTCTACAGTGTACTTGCCAACTGCTTCACGCAATACGTCAAGTGTTTCGTCTGAAAGTTCACCGATTTTTGTGGTCTCGGCGATACCAGTCGCTGCTAAGATAGCCTTAGAGCGAGTCTTACCTATGCCATAAATAGCAGTTAAACCGATAACTGCATGTTTATGATCAGGGACGTTAATGCCAGCGATACGGGCCACTAACACATCTCCTATATTTGAATTTGGTTATCATCTGTTTGAAAAGCCCGTAAGGATACTCAAACGAAGACCAAATCACAACTAAAAACACAGGCCGAGTAAATAACTCAGCCTGCACGACTGTTTAATTAGCCTTGCCTTTGCTTGTGCTTAGGCTCACTGCAAATTACGCGTACTACACCAGCACGTTTAATAACTTTACAGTTACGGCATATTTTCTTAACGGAAGCACGTACTTTCATTGCTCAACTCCGTAAAATGACCTTATCGGCCGTAGCCTTTAAGGTTTGCTTTTTTCAGCACAGAATCATACTGATGTGACATCAGATGCGTCTGTACTTGTGCCATAAAGTCCATGATTACAACAACGATAATCAAAATTGATGTACCGCCGAAATAGAATGGCGTTTGCCATGCCATAGTCATGAATTCGGGCACCAGACAGATAAAGGTTATATACAAAGCACCTGCCAATGTCAGGCGTGTCATCACTTTATCAATGTATTTAGATGTCTGCTCACCTGGACGAATACCTGGGATAAATGCGCCAGATTTTTTCAGGTTATCTGCTGTTTCACGCGGGTTAAATACCAACGCGGTGTAGAAAAAGCAGAAGAAGATAATAGCCGCAGCTAAAACCATCGCATATAAAGGTTGACCTGGAGTCAACGTTGTTGCGATTGCTTGTAGCACATCAGCGACCGGACCTTCACCCTGGCCGAACCAGCTTGCAATTGTACCAGGGAACAGAATTATACTGCTAGCAAAGATTGGTGGAATAACACCCGCCATATTTACTTTCAACGGTAAGTGCGTGCTTTGAGCAGCAAATACCTGACGACCTTGTTGACGCTTCGCATAGTTTACAACGATACGACGTTGTCCACGTTCGAAGAATACAACTAGGTAAGTAACAGCGAATACGATTACAGCAATCAATAACAGTACAAGTACATTCAGATCACCTTGGCGCGCCATTTCGGCTGTCGAACCAATAGCAGACGGCAGGTTAGCTACGATACCAACAAAAATCAGAACCGAAATACCGTTACCGATACCACGTTCTGTAATTTGTTCGCCCAACCACATAAGGAACATAGTACCTGTTACTAAACTCACTACAGCAGTGAAGTAGAAACCGATACCTGGGTTAACAACTAACCCGTCCATCATGCCCGGTAAGCTTGTAGCAATACCGATAGATTGGATAGTAGCAAGCACAAGCGTGCCGTAGCGTGTATACTGGCTGATTTTCTTACGCCCTTGCTCACCTTCTTTCTTAAGCTCTATAAACGGCGGATACATATGCGTTAATAGTTGCGTAATAATCGAAGCCGAGATGTACGGCATAATACCCAGTGCTAACACTGAAGCTCGCTCAAGCGCACCACCGCTGAACATGTTAAACATTTCAACAATGGTGCCCTTTTGTTGCTCGAAGAAATCGGCAAGTACAGCGGCGTCAATCCCAGGGATCGGCACGAATGAACCTAGACGGTAAATAATGATAGCACCTAATACAAATAGTAATCGACGCTTCAATTCCGAAAGCCCACTTTGTGCACTTTTCATATCTTGACCTGGTTTAGCCATTAGTACTTCCTTAGTCTTCTACCTTGCCTCCGGCAGCTTCGATAGCTTCGCGAGCACCTTTAGTCACTTTAAGACCTTTAACGGTAACTGCGCGTGAAACTTCGCCAGATTTAACTACTTTAACGAACTGGATGTTCTTTTTAACTAGACCAGCTGCTTGTAACGCGTTTACGTCTACTACATCGCCATCAACTTTAGCGATTTCAAAAAGGTTAACTTCAGTAGATACTAATGATTTACGTGAAGTGAAACCAAATTTAGGTAGACGACGTTGCATAGGCATTTGACCGCCTTCGAAACCAACGCGAACTTTACCGCCAGAACGTGATTTTTGGCCTTTATGACCACGGCCACCAGTCTTACCAAGACCAGAACCAATACCACGACCTAGACGTTTCTTTTCTGTTTTTGCACCAGCAGCAGGTGAAAGTGTATTCAAACGCATCGAATTAACCCTCAACCTTTACCATGTAAGAAACTTGGTTAATCATACCACGCACACATGCTGTGTCTTCTAACTCAACAGTGTGATTGATACGACGTAGACCAAGACCACGTAATGTAGCTTTATGCTTCGGTAAACGACCGATAGAGCTCTTTACTTGTGTTACTTTTACAGTTTTATTAGCCATGGTTTACCCCGTGATTTCGTCAACGCTAAGACCACGTTTAGCAGCGATTGACTCTGGAGAGTTCATGTTCTCTAGAGCAGCAATCGTTGCACGAACGATGTTGATCGGGTTAGTTGAACCGTATGCTTTTGACAATACGTTCTGTACACCAGTTACTTCTAGTACTGCACGCATCGCACCACCGGCGATGATACCTGTACCTTCAGAAGCAGGCTGCATGTATACTTTAGAACCCGCGTGGCGACCCTTGATTGGGTGCTGTAGCGTGTTACCGTTAAGGTCTACACTGATCATGTTGCGACGTGCTTTTTCCATTGCTTTTTGAATTGCAGCTGGAACTTCACGTGCTTTACCATAACCAAAACCTACTTTACCTGCGCCGTCACCAACTACAGTTAGTGCAGTGAAGCTAAAGATACGACCACCTTTAACCACTTTAGACACACGGTTTACCGCGATTAGCTTTTCAGCCAAATCAGGCTGTTGTTGCTTTGCTTCTACGTTAGCCATTGTCTACTCCTAGAATTGCAGACCGGCTTCACGCGCTGCATCAGCAAGCGCCTTCACACGGCCGTGATATTTAAAGCCACTGCGATCAAAAGCAATCTTTTCGATGCCTTTGTCAGCTGCACGTTCAGCAACCGCTTTACCAACTGCTTGAGCAGCCGCAACGTTACCTGTGCCTTTAACTGTTTCGCTAATTGCTTTTTCAACAGTAGAAGCAGCAGCCAGTACAGTACCCTCAGCAGTAACTACTTGAGCGTAAATGTGACGTGGCGTGCGGTGGATAACAAGACGCGTTGTGCCTTGTTCAATATAATTTCTACGAGTGCGTTTAGCACGACGTAGACGAGCTGTTTTTTTATCCATCGTCTTACCTTACTTCTTCTTAGCCTCTTTACGGCGTACATTCTCGTCCGCGTAACGAACACCTTTACCTTTATAAGGCTCAGGTTTACGGTATGCACGGATGTTAGCAGCTGTTTGACCAACTAACTGCTTGTCTACGCCCTTAACTAGAACTTCTGTTTGGCTTGGTGTTTCAATCGTAATACCTTCTGGTACTTCGAAATTAACTGGGTGTGAGAAACCAAGAGTTAAGTCTAATACTTTGCCCTTAGCTGCTGCACGGTAACCAACACCTACTAACTGAAGTTTCTTCTCGTAACCTTCATGCGTACCAACAACCATGTTGTTGATTAGAGCGCGAGCAGTACCTGCTTGTGCCCATGCATTAGCTACGCCTTCACGAGGTAAAGTTGTAATAACGTTGTCGTTAACTTGAACTTCAACAGCGTCGTTGATAGTACGAGTTAATTCACCGTTTTTGCCTTTAACTGTGATGTCCTGGCCTTTTAATGTAACTTCTACACCGGCAGGAACATTGATTGGTGCCTTTGCTATGCGAGACATAGTTCCCCTCCGATTAAGCTACAAAGCCAATGATCTCACCACCAACGCCGGCACTACGTGCTGCGCGGTCTGTCATTAGGCCTTTAGAAGTTGATACGATAGCGATACCAAGACCACCCATTACCTTTGGTAATTCGTCACGTTTCTTATAGATACGTAGACCAGGGCGGCTAACACGCTGGATATTTTCAATAACAGCTTTGCCTTCGAAATATTTTAATTCGATAGAAAGCTCAGGCTTCGCTTCACCGCTTACAGCGTAATCTGCGATATAACCTTCATCTTTTAATACTTTAGCTACTGCTACTTTCAGTTTTGAAGTTGGCATCGTTACTGATACTTTCTTCGCTGACTGACCGTTACGGATACGTGTAAACAAATCCGCAATAGGATCTTGCAAGCTCATAGTCTTACTCCCGTGATACTATTACCAGCTAGCCTTTTTAAGGCCAGGAATTTCACCGCGCATAGCTGCTTCGCGAACTTTAATACGGCTCATGCCGAATTTGCGAAGGTAACCATGTGGGCGGCCCGTAACGTTACAACGATTACGTTGACGTGAAGGGCTAGAATCACGTGGTAAAGCTTGTAGCTTTAATACCGCGTCCCAACGATCATCGTCAGATGTATTAACATCACTGATGATAGCTTTTAGTGCCGCACGCTTTTCAGCATACTGAGCAACTAATTTAGTGCGCTTTGCTTCGCGCGCTTTCATAGAATTCTTTGCCATAACCCTACCCTTATTTCTTGAATGGGAAGTTAAACGCTTCTAACAACGCACGGCCTTCATCATCTGTTTTCGCAGAAGTAGTGATAGTGATATCAAGACCACGTACACGGTCTACTTTATCATAATCGATTTCTGGGAAGATGATTTGCTCACGTACGCCCATGCTGTAGTTACCACGTCCATCAAAAGACTTAGCACTTACACCACGGAAGTCACGAATACGTGGGATAGCGATTGAAACCAAACGCTCAAAAAAGTCCCACATACGCTCGCCACGTAGGGTTACTTTACAACCAATTGGGTAACCTTCACGCACTTTGAAGCCTGCAACTGATTTGCGTGCTTTAGTGATTAGAGGTTTCTGACCAGAGATTGCTTCTAGATCCGCAACAGCGTTATCTAGGATCTTCTTGTCAGCTAGAGCTTCGCCCACACCCATATTTAATGTGATCTTTTCGATCTGAGGGACTTGCATGACAGAGCTGAAACCAAACTTCTCTTGAAGCTCAGCAACTACTTTGTCTTTATATACTTCATGCAGTTTCGCCATCATTCTACTCCAACTATTAGATAGTTTTACCAGTAGATTTAAAGATGCGTAATTTCTTACCATCTTCAATCTTGAAACCTACACGATCTGCTTTACCCGTTTCCGAGTTGTAGATCGCAACGTTTGATACGTCGATAGACGCTTCTTTCTCAACAATACCGCCAGCTTGGTTCAACTGAGGAACAGGCTTTTGGTGCTTCTTGATTAAGTTGATGCCTTCGACAAATACTCGACCAGATTCAGCAACAACTGAAAGCACTTTACCGCGCTTACCTTTGTCTTTGCCTGCTAGTACGATTACTTCGTCATCACGACGGATTTTTGCTGCCATGATAGACTCCTTATAGTACTTCTGGTGCTAGTGAAACGATTTTCATGAACTTTTCAGTACGAAGTTCACGAGTCACAGGGCCGAAGATACGAGTACCAATTGGCTGTAAGTTATCGTTTAAGATAACAGCCGCATTGCTATCGAAACGGATCAAAGAACCGTCCGGACGACGAACGCCTTTTTTAGTACGCACAACTACCGCGTTTTTAACATCACCTTTCTTCACTTTACCGCGAGGAATTGCCTCTTTTACAGAAACTTTGATGATATCGCCAACCGCTGCATAGCGACGGTGCGAACCGCCAAGGACTTTAATACACTGCACTTTGCGAGCGCCGCTGTTATCAGCAACGTCCAGCTGAGTTTGCATTTGGATCATGTTAATGACCTCCGGTGTAGAAATTACAACACGCCTTAATTTTGTTTAAAATCAAGACATTTCGGTTAAATTCCACTCAAAAAACAAGCAAGTTGTCTCTTAAGGGCGGGCAATTGTAGCAGCAATGGCAAGGAAGTGGTAGGTTATTTTTTAATTAATTTGGAATTAATCGCAATGCCTGCCTTGAGGAATTACAGCAGCTTGCTGGTTTGTTATTGATTATAAAACAAACAGGGCGCAAATGCGCCCTGTTTTTGACTTTAATGAAATTTTTATTAATTACCAAATAGACCTTTTAATTTGTCTTTAATTTTATCTTTGGCTTTTTCTTTCACTTCTTCTTTAGCCGCATCACTTACATCGAGCTTATAGCCAACATCATGGAATGGACCTTTGATACGCAGTGGAATTTTAAACCCTGTACTGTCATCGGTCGTGCCTTGCCCTTCGATTGAATCAACAATACCTGTTACTAAACGGTAATCAACGGTCGTCATTGGTAAATCAACCTTACCTGAGCCAGTAATACGAATAAGCGGGCTAAGTAGTGACAAGTCTTTATTTTCACCAACACCGTTAGTGAATACAAAGCTGCCCTGCAATGCCGAGAAATCTGTTTGCTGTGAGTTATCAAAGCCAGTATCTAAACCTTCTGATACCGCACTTAAGTTACCTTTAATGAGCTCTTTTGCTTTACGAACCATCTCTGCAATATTGGCACCTTTTACTGCACCATCTGCAAACTTAAAGGCTAACTTACCATTCAAGGCATTGATGAAGCTCTTTTGACTTTGGCCTGTGGTCGTTAGATCCCAGTTTAGAGAGCCTTTACCCATCAACTTATCGAAACCGGCCGCATCAGTCAGTAATGGCTGTGCATCGATTTTATCTAAAGCGAAGTTGGTGCTAATTTTATACGGTGTTTGCTTGGCATTGACCGTGATCACACCTTTACCATTACCCTCGTAAGCAACAAACTTATCTAGGCTGATTTTAGCTAGTGCATTTTTCAGGTTTAACGTTAACTGGTTTTCACCAAGAGTAATATCATTTGCTTTTAAACCACTTGAGCGCACGACTACATTTGCATCCAATGCATTTAAGCCGCTCATATCAATTGCAGTATCATCCCAAACAATTGGCTGTGCAGGCGCATCTGCTGCAGGCTCTGCTTGTTCTTCTTTTGCTACGCCCTCAGGTAAGTAAGGGTTTAAATCAAGCATGCCTAAATCAATATCGGCATTCACAGCCAAACGGTCACCAAGCTTAATATCGCTTTTACCTTTAATTTGTAGCTCATCTAACGTGGCAAGTAGCTCAGTAAGCTTAAACTGCTGCCCTTTTAGATGCATTGAACCTTTTATATTAAAGGCATTAAACGCATTTTCTTTTGCATTAAGCTCAACACCTTGCCAGCTTGCAATGTTTTTAACTGAATCACCGCTAACAGAAAGAAGCCCTTGCACGTCATTGCCCATTTCTGCAATTGCACCTTTAAAGTTCAAATCGACTAGGCGAGAATCAAGCTCTGTGCTGACATTAAAGGTTTCGCCTTCAATCGCTTTTACTGGTGTATCTAGCGTGACATCTAAATCAAAGCGCTCACCCATATAGGTAATACCGCCTTTTAACTCGAGAGTCTTACGAAGAGAAGGTAATAAGATGGCTAATTCTAAATCACTTATCTGTTGTTTGGCCCCGGTTTTACCATCTAGGTAAGTGAAAGTGCCGCCATAGATTGCTACTTCACCAAGTTCGATATCAAAGTTATCTGGTAAGTTAACAGCGCCAGAACTTTTTTGCTGCTCTGTCTGTGGTTGCTCAGCAACGGCATCAAATAACTGCCAGTTTGCTTTACCATTTTTATCGGTTTCTAATAAAATCGTTGGTTCGTTAATAACAAACTTATCTAGCTTAAACTCACCGCCAAATAGCGACATCCACGGGATACGGATAGCAAGTTGCTGCATGCTTGCCATATCTTTCTGCGAGCCAGTTTGCATATTGGCAAAGTGTACATCATTCAGTTCGAGCTTCAATGATGGAAATACCGACAGCTTTTTATCGCCATTAATTGTCAGACTACGACCTGTGGTTTGTTCTACTTGCTCCGATACTTTATTAAATATCGCGTCTGTAGGTATGAGGAATGGTGCTGCGACTACCAATACAATTAGTAATACGAAAATGACACCAACGATTTTCAGTAAGGTTTTCATAATCATCCTTAAAAATGGGCAAACAATGTTCTTATCATAGCGGGAGTTAGGCGCAATTGCATTGCCCAACACACAAAAAGGTTTGTAAACAAGCTTAGGTACAAGAATATGAATAAGCGCTGAAGTTTTTTGATACCTACAGGTTACAAAAAAACTTGACCACATGATACCTTAGGGTTACATTGATACCTGTAGGTTACATTTGAGTTGAAAATAAAAGGAAACGATTATGTCTAAGCAAGATATCAAAACGGAAGAAAAGTTTATGAGTCATAACGCATGGTTTTCAATATTCATGGGAGTCACGTTATTAATTATTAGTGTTTACCCAATGCTCAAGCAAACATCAGTTCCTTTACTGTTTATTGGTGGTGCCGCATTTATTGGTTCATTCTTTATGTTTGTGATTCGAGGTGGATTTACATGGAAACTTGGCTATCGTCTTACGTATAAGGATGAATTTTTAAATACGATTGATACCATCGCTTATAAACATGTTGTCCTTGGATTACTTTTTAGCATGGGGGCTATTTTTTTATTGTCTGATGAACTTGCTTTAAATGTATCTCATAGCATGATGGCCACATTTTACCTTGCCTTGATGTGTTTAATATATGGTGTATCAATTATTTGGCAAAGTAGAGACTAGGTGTAAAAGTGCAAAATAATATCGCTAAATTCCGTAAAGATAAGAGGTTATCGCAGCAAGAACTTGCTGATGCCATTGCAGTATCACGTAAAACTATTAGCACAGTTGAAACAGGCCGCTTTATACCCTCAGTGATTATTGCGTTAAAAATTGCTGCTCACTTTGAAGTGGCCGTTGAGCAATTATTTACACTCGATGACAACGATTAATCTAAAAATCAGTGGCAATCTTACTTATAAATTATCAGTAAGATTGCATCATTTCATTACTTCGGTATGATGCACGACCCTGTTGTTTTTGCACCCTGTGTACTAAAATTAAACAACCCAACTTGGTCAAAACTGGAGTATCGATTAAGCATGAAGAAACTGCTTATTTCACCGTCAAAAATGGCGCTTGGCGAGCAAGAAAGTCAAATTTATCAAAACATCCTCAAGCAAGCCTCTGATATCAGCTTAAACCTAATGGCAGTTAAAGTAGAAAATCATCCTGAAGACTTTTTAGGTTGGTGCTATGAGCTATTAAGTGCAAGCCGCGATCGCATTAATTACGATCTATTAGAAGATAAGCAACTTCCTACGCTAAAAAAACTTCATGACTTATTAATTTCTGCAATCAGCTTTTTGCAGTTAAAAACCTTAAGGGTTGCGCCATGGCCGGTTATCGCAGGCTTCATCGAGCAGCATAAAGAGCTAATAGCACTTGATGAGCAACTACGCTTAGCTAATTACATTGCTGCAATTAAATCGCAATCACTGAAAGAGATGATCCCAGAAGACCGTTTAGCGTTTTCAGGTAAACACAGTGCCTCACTTGACCCAAGCAGCTATAACTTCGACGTTGAATGGTTTGCTTCTACCAAGAACGCAAAAGGTTTCCACCAAATGTTGAGTGATTTACCTGGTGCGTTCGATGAGGCTCTTGCACACATTCCACTTGAGGGCGAGGTAACTCAAGAACATTATCAACACTTCATGATTGCCTACTTCATGGCATTTAATGGCAGCGATGAAAAACCAACGCTTGCTCCTGCTACTCGCTTACTTGCGATGCGCCGACCTGACGTGTTTACACCAATCGTAAATAGTAAACTTGATGCCCTTTGTGCGGCATTAGGCATTACTAAGCTAAATAACCGCGATTTTGAGCGCTACTGGCAAGATATAGTCGAAGCAATTCATAGTATGCCTTGGTTCAAAATGGCCAGCGCAGCAAACGAGCTTGAGCAATCTTTAGTTGAAATCAAAGCCCTATTACCGAGCTTCTTCTATTACGCAGATAAGAGCACCGCAGATAACTCTAATTATATTAAGTTGTTAAACAAACCTAAGAGTACAACGAGCTCAGCAGGTAAAAAGACGGTACGCCGTGGCAAAGAATCAGCTGAGATACTGGTAGACCGTGCATTAGCAAGTGACGATATCCCTGAACATATCAAGGCTAAACGTGACTCTATCATCAGCGAAGTTGAAAAAGGTCGTAGCGTTGAAGAGACTATTAGCTTAATGCGTGCAATTTTTGGCTAAGTCACTCTCAAACAAGAAAAACCTGGTTGCTTCGCAATTGTGCAACCAGGTTATTTTTTGCACCACGCAAGTGCGCATGAATAATTCAAAGAAAACTAATTTTTAAAAAATAGTAAGCTTAATAGGCTGTTTTTAAAGTAGTTAAGCATAAAATATCCCTTCCAAAAGTAACTTGGCACAACCAGTGCTACATCGTATCCAGACAACACATAATTATGTCCGCAAACAATAATCAGGCTGCAACCTGAACTAGGGCAAAATCAACATAACAACAGGATACAGAAACATGCTAAAACTAAAAAAAACGTTCGCAGCAAGCGCAATTGCGCTATTAACGTTAAGCTCTACATATACTTATGCTGAAGTAACAGCTAATGCAGCAGCGACTTCTAACTACTTGTGGCGTGGCCAAGAACAAACAGGCGGCGATGCAGCTATCCAAGGCGGCATCGATTACGCTAATGAATCAGGCTTTTATGCAGGTACTTGGGTATCGAATGCAAGCTGGGCTGAAGACATGACTTACGAGTTAGATCTTTATGCTGGTTTTGGCGGTGACATTAATGAAACCGTTAGCTATGACGTTGGTTATATATATTATGCGTATCCAGATGCAGCATCATCTGCTGATGCTGATTTTTCAGAAATCTACGGTAGCATCAGCATGGGCAGCTTCACCTTTGGTGCAGCAATATTAGCAACATCAGCAGCAAGCGGTGACGGTACAGATTTTGGTGATTCACTTTATTTAAATGCTGACTACAGCTTCCCAGTAGGAAGTACTGGCGCAGAAATGGCTCTTCATGTTGGCCATTACTCTGGTGATTTCATCGGTGATGATGACATCATCGACTACGGTGTTTCAGTATCTAAAGATGGCTTTACATTTGGTCTTGCCGACAACGATATAGATGGTTCAGATGTAAAAGTGTACGTCGCTTACGCGGTTGACTTCACTTTATAAAGAATGTGTTACTTGCTGCAACACGAAGGGCCGTAAGGCCCTTTTCTCGTTTTGGACTTTACGTTTTAAGGCACACTATGACCGGTTGAGCCTTGCCAAATGCGATACCATTGTTCACGATTCATAGTAAGCTGCTTAGCTTCAACAGCTGATTTAACACGCTCAATATTACCCGTACCGAGTACCACAGACGGTGCACTCGGGTGCATTAACAGCCAAGCATAAACAACCTGATCAATGGCAGTAGCACCAATTTCAGCACCAACCTGCTCTAACACTGCACGTAAACGTACCGCTTTTTCATCATCACTTGAGAATAAACGACCCCCTGCTAATGGTGACCAAAGCATAGGCTTGATATCAAGCAATTGGCATTGGTCTAAGCTACCATCGTCAAGCGCTTTCATTTCGTAAGGTGAAAACTCAATTTGATTAGTCACAAGCTCAAAGTCTAAACGCGACTGCAACAAGCTAAGTTGCGATGGCGTAAAGTTAGACACACCAAAATCAATCACATCACCATTTGCTTTTAGGGTATTAAATGCTTCTGCCATTTCATCGGCATTCATCAAGTAATCAGGACGATGAATAAGTAATACATCTAAACGATCAGTATTGAAGTTTTTAAGTGACTGCTGTGCTGAGGCAATAATATGCGCGGCACTTGAGTCATAATGATTTGCTTTGCCTTGCAACCCTAGGCTTGCAAAGGCAGGCTTGATACCGCATTTAGTGATTATTTTGATTTCATCACGAATGCTTGGTTTTAGTTTAAGTGCTTTGCCAAATTCAGCTTCACAACCGTATTCACCGTAAATGTCAGCATGATCGGTATGTGAAACCCCCATATCGATTGCATTTTCTAAAAAGCTTAAGCATTGCTGTGGCGTTATCTGCCAATCTAACAAACGCCAAAACCCCAATACCAACTCATCAATACAACGTACATTACAATTCGCCATAACGACCTACTTTTCCTAATAAACTCGACTCAAATTAACCGCTTAACCTTATCACAGATTTACTAATCACATCTGTTAACATACAGTTACAAAACAAATTGCTAATTTGTTACTAAACAGGATATTTTAGTACCTAAAAACAAATGTTATAAAACAAGGAATAAAAAATGAAATCATCAAATGTTATGACCGCTTTGGTTGATATTTTTATCAGCCCGAGTAAAGCCTTTAATGGTTTAAAAGAAGCAAAAGGCTGGTCTTTTGTTGCCTTTATTTTACTTGCCGGCATTCTCGCAGCCAGCATGTTTGCTTTTTACAATAAAGCTGACCCGCAATATTTAATCGATCAACAAGTCGCTGTAGCCAGTGTTGATGCCACTATTGCAGAACAAAAAATGATTCGCCAAAGCATGGAGCAAACCATAGATATGCAAGTTTGGTTTGCAATGTTTGGTGGCATTATTGGTTTAGCTGTTATCAATGCTCTGATGGCAGGTTACTACCTATTTGTATCAAAGCAAGACCCAGAAGCTAACTACGGCTATGGCGCGTGGTATGGCTTTGGCATTTGGACCATGATGCCAATGATTATTTCAAGCCTTGATTTACTCATCTTAGTGTTAACTGCAAGCACTGACCAAATATCACAATCATTATTTAATTATGCTTCAATTAACCAACTTTTAATTGGTTTAGAAATTGGCCACCCATTTTACACCTTACTTGAAAGTCTCAATATCTTTTCTATTTGGGGCATTTTCATCGCAGCTATCGGTTTAAAGTGCTGGACTAATTTCACTTTCAATAAAGCGCTACTGTTTGCAGCTCTACCAAGTATTGTTATTTATGGTATTTGGACTGTAATCGCTCTCGTTTAATTCTGCTTTGAGCGGCAATATGCCGCTCTTAACCACCAAGGAAGTAACATGAAAAAAGCCATTATTATTGGCCTAGCTGTTACGGCATTTGTCGCTTTACTAGTATCAAAGCAAGTCACAGGCAATAAAGATGCACCAGAAATGCATATTGCAGAAGTTGAGCAAGGTAATATTGCCGATTCAATTTTAGCCTCTGGTAACCTAGTCTTTAACACCCAAGTGCAACTGCGCTCAGAAGTGACCGGCCGTGTTGCGAAAGTGTTTGTAGAAGAAGGTGAAAGTGTCACTGAGGGCGATATTTTAATGCGCCTAGATACGACCGCGTTTGAATCTGAAGTTGCCCGCAACAAAGCCGTGCTTCGCGCGACCGAAATCGACATTAAGCATAGCGAAACCCGATTAAAAAATATCGAGCGTCAATTAAGCCGCCAAAAAGAGCTTTATGAAGTTGGCCTTGCTGGCCAAGAAGTGTATGAAAACCTACAAAATGCCCGCGATTTAGCAAAAATAGATATTGAAGCAAAACGTGAAGCTTACAACCAAGCCCAAGCATCATTATTGATTGCTGAAGACCGTTTAAATAAAAGCGTGTTTCGCGCTCCAATGAGTGGCCTACTTGCTTCGGTAAATATTAAAGAAGGTGAAACTGTTATTGCGGGAACAACCAACATTATTGGCTCAGACTTGATGCTAGTAGCCGATCCAAGCGCAATATTAGCCGAACTTCGAGTGGATGAAACCGATATCGCCGGTATCAAACTAGACCAACATGCAGACATCTATGCCGCCGCTTACCCTAATCAACCTTTCACTGGCAAAGTGATAAACATTGGAACATCGGCAAAAAATCAAGCAGGTTCACAAGGCTTATCATTTAAAGTAAAAGTACTGCTTGATGCCACTGACCGCCAACTTTATGCCGGAATGAGCTGCCGCGCAGAGATCGCTACCAGCATTGCCGAAAATGGCTTAAAGCTGCCTATTGAAGCTATTCAAAAAGAGGATGATAGCTACTTTGTTTGGAAGCTTAACGCAGATAACACAGTAACTAAAACAGCGGTAACGGTAGGTATTTCGTCAGATATCGAACAAGCACTAACCAGTGGAGTTGCAAAGGGTGACCGTATTGTTATCGGCCCCGCTAGACCACTTAGCTCACTAAAAGAGGGTGATACGGTAGCCGTTAAAAACAGCCCTGAAAAAGGTGCTAGCTAATGTCTGCGGTGATCAAACTCTGTAATATCAATAAACAATACAAAATGGGCGAACAAGTTTTCAAAGCCCTTGATGATATTAATATTGAAATTGCTCAAAATGAGTATGTTGCCATCATTGGTCCTTCGGGCTCTGGTAAATCAACCCTGATGAACTTGCTTGGCTGTTTAGATACTCCCACCAGTGGTGACTACTATTTAAAAGATAAGCTAGTAAAGCGCATGACCGAAACGGAGCTTGCTCATCAACGTAATGAAAGTGTTGGCTTTATTTTTCAAAGTTTCAATTTATTACCACGAGCATCCGCCCTTGAAAATGTCATGCAGCCCTTAGTGTATCGATTTATTGCTGCCAAAGAGCGAAAGCAACAAGCGCTCGAATCATTACAACGGGTTGGCCTTGGCGATAAGGTAAACCACCTTTCGAGCCAGCTATCTGGTGGCCAACGTCAACGTGTCGCTATTGCTCGCGCATTGGTTACTAAGCCCCACATTCTACTTGGTGATGAGCCTACCGGTAACCTAGATAGTAAAACCACCACTGAGATCATGGCGCTGTTTGATGAGCTTCATAACGAAGGGCACACCATTATTTTGGTTACTCACGAACAAGATATTGCTGATCACTGCCAACGGGTTATTCGTTTGGTTGATGGCAAGGTTGTTAGTGATACCCGTAAAGGCGAAGGAGAAAAACAACATGTTTAAATCTGCTATCGCTGTTATGGAAGGCACTAAAGCGGCGCTGATGGCAATTAAAGCCAATGCAATGCGCAGTGCCCTTACCTGCTTAGGCATAATTATTGGTGTTGCAGCGGTTGTGACCGTAGTGGCAGTAATGCAAGGGTTTACCAAGCAAATTAATGATCAGCTTGCTGATATGTCTCCCGATGTGACAAATATAAAGCCTTACACTAGCGTAGAAAAAGAAATGGTAGGCCAACAAGCAAAGCTAACCTACAGCGACTTTTTAACCCTAAAAGCACGCGTTAAAGAAGCCGAAACCTTTACTGCGCTGATGTTTACTTGGCGCTTTTCTGGTGCAGCTGAGTATGGCAATAAAAGTCATGCTTCACGGGTAATGGGCACCGAGCAAGACTACCAAAAAGCTTACCGCACCTACCCAGAACTCGGCCGATTTATTCGCGCAGAAGATGATGAAAAACGCCGTCGAGTGGCGTTTATTGGCCCTTCAATTATCGAAAAGCTCAACCTGCCTGAAAACCCTGTAGGTGAATATATCAAACTCGGTGGTGAGTGGTTTCGCATTATTGGCGTTGCTGAAAAACAAGGTAGCTTATTAGGTTTTGACCAAGACGATTACATTAATATACCGATAAGTACCATGAGTGCGTTAGAAGGCGGCAGTGTTGATACCAATGTGCAAATGATGTTTCGTTTAAAAGACGATGCTAACGAAGCGCAAGTAATGGCTAAAATTCGCCGCATCTTACGTCAATTACATAAACTGAAAGACGGTGAAGATGACGACTTTGAGTTTCAAACCGCCGAAAAAGCCCGTGCTAATATCGATAAATTTACTGGAAGTGCTACCGCAATTACCGCGGGGATCGTAGGTATTAGCCTCGTAGTTGGTGGTATTGGTGTGATGAATATCATGCTGGTTTCGGTAACAGAACGTACGCGTGTGATCGGCACCTTGAAAGCATTAGGGGCAACACCTGGCTTTATTATGCTGCAATTTTTAGTTGAAGCTGTGGTGCTATCACTTTTTGGTGGTTTAATTGGTTTAGCGATAGGGTATGGTGCTGCGGCACTAATTTCAGTGTTAGTGCCGAGCATGCCAGATGCCTACATACCGGGTTGGGCGATTATGCTGTCATTTGGCTTTACTTCATTGATTGGTATTGTGTTTGGCTTAGCGCCCGCTATTAAAGCGGCACGCTTAAACCCAATTGATGCACTACGTTATGAATAACTAGTCTGGCTTATAAGGTACTTGAGCACAGCTTATTTCTACTGTTTTCGGGTACCAAATAGGCCCAACTTGGTTTACTGCAACTTCAGCTAAACCATTGGTGAACGACTTATAAGTGTGAACGGTTTGCCACTCAGAGTCTGGGCACTCTTCAGATAGGTCGACAGGCTTTGAACCTTCGTAAAGCGCCGCGGCAAAGTTATGATGCCATTGCTCTGTCGCAGGTGCTTTATTAGCTTGAGCAGCACTGCCATTATCAAAGTAGATATTTGTGCAACCACTTAAGGTTGCCACTAACACAGCTGTTACTAGTAGGCTTTTCATAGTTGTTGCTCCTGTGCTTGTTGCTCACACCATACTTTTACTGTGTGAGGAGCATAAATTCCGAGAGTGACTAACCCTAGTGCACCATCTACAACTGTTTGTTGTGATTGCATTTGGGCAACTTTTTTATCTTGGCAAATAGCCTTAACATCAACACGCTCTTCACCAACGAGGCCCCACAAAAAGAATGGGCGACTATCTTGGTAATCAGCTTTAGTGGCTAATTTATTAGTTGTTTTTTCTGGCACTATGGTGACTGATGAACACGCTGTCACCGATAAGGCAAGCAGCATACAGGCCATTTGTTTCATGAGTAGTTCCTTTGTCTGAGTTGTTAAGCTCAGTAAGTATAAGAACATGAGTACTTGTTTTGGGTAAGAAAGCGTATAGAAATTGTAGAAAATACTACAGTTTCTAACATTTAGTCTTTGAACTAAACTGGGGCTAACTAAGACTAATTCTTAAGAAAAGTAAATAAAGGTCATTATGACGTCATATCTGCGTATATTTTTATTACTTGCGTGCTTGGGTGCACTGTCTTGGTATAGTTTTTCAAGCGGTCCTAGCTCAGATGAGCAGCAAGGTATAACCAAAACCGCTGTGGACCTTGCTAATTGCCAACAGCAGTTAGCACAAAGTCGCATGCAAACTTACGCTGAACATTATATCCTGCCTTATCAGTTCAAATTATTGAGTTGGAATATTTACAAAGCACAAATAGATGGCTTACTCACAGATTTGCAAAAGCTAAATGACAATGCAGATATAGTGTTACTGCAAGAAGCTATCGAAGAGCCTGCGCTTACAAAGCTCAAACCTTACTGGCGCTTTGCTAAAGGCTATAAGAGTGGCGGCGTACAATCAGGGGTTATGACACTCAGCCGCTGGCCTGCCGCGGTGCATTGCACCCTCACCCATGTTGAGCCTTGGCTACGTAGTCCAAAAGCCACTAATATCGTTGAATATGCGCTGCCAGATCAACAGTTATTGCTGAGCATTAACCTGCATGGCATCAACTTTACTTTTGGCGTTAGTGACTTTAAACAACAGCTCGACGATGCAGCTAGTATCATGCGCATGCACAAGGGACCTATCGTATTTGCCGGTGATCTCAATACCTGGAGTGATGAACGCCAAGCATTATTACAGCAAACATTAACCCAACTAGGTTTACACGAAGCTATCTATTTAGATGATAAACGTACCAAAGCATTTGGATTAGCGCTTGACCAAGTATGGGTTCGCGGTGTCAAAATAGAAACAACCGTTGTGCCTGAGCTTGCAAGCTCTGATCATAACCCAATTATTGCAACCCTGACGATAGAGCATCAAACGCTATGAGATTATGTATAAAAGAATATTGGTTAATCGCGTTAATGTTATTGAGCATTAGCCAATTCAGTTATGCAGCGACCCCAGAACAAGAGATAAACCACCTTATTGATTTTGTTGCTAAAAGTGACGCCATATTTATTCGCAACGGCACAGAGCACTCAAGTGAAGATGCTGCCGAACACCTTGCAATGAAATATCGAAAAGCAACCCGCTATGCAAAAACCGCCGAAAAGTTTATCGAAAACCTAGCGAGTAAAAGCTCATGGAGCGGTAAGCCCTATAAAGTAAGACTCAGCAATGGGTCGTTACTCAATGCAAAAGATTGGTTGAGCAATGAATTAAAAGAGTACCGCCGAAACCAACATATTCATAATTAAAATCATCAACACACAAGAAGCGAAAAGCCATGCAAGAACACAAAAATCAGCCACTCAATGACTTTATTGAGTACCCTCATGACGAGATGCTAAAACGCGCCGAAGAGTTTTTAGCCGTGAGTCAGCGTCGCCACAGTATTCGCAGTTTTAGCGACCGCCCAGTGCCAAAAGAAATAATCGAAACCTGTATTAAAGCGGCAGGCACTGCACCAAGTGGTGCCAATCATCAACCTTGGCACTTTGTAGCAATACATAGTAGCGATGTGAAAAAACAAATTAGAGAAGCAGCCGAAAAACTAGAGCGTTCATTTTATGAAGGTCGCGCAGGTGAAGAATGGTTAGATGCATTAAAACCACTTGGCACAGATGCCAGTAAGCCCTACCTTGAGCATGCACCTTGGCTCATTGCCGTGTTTAGTCAAAAGAAAGGCGGTATTTCTGCCGATGACAAAAATACCAATTACTATGTTCATGAATCTGTTGGCCTAGCAACCGGCTTTTTAATTCAAGCACTACACAGAGCTGGCCTTGCTACCCTCACGCATACACCAAAGCCAATGAGCTTTTTAACCGAAATTTGTGGCCGCGATAAAGATAATGAGCGCCCTTACATGCTGCTTATTGCAGGCTACCCAGGCACAGATGCAACCATCCCTGAGCATGCCTTAGTGAAAAAGTCGCTGGACGAAATAGCGACCTTTATTTAGTTTTAAAATCAACAGCCAGCACATCCCCCGGGTTTAAACCTGAAACGATGTGCTGCTGTCCATCGACCATTTCGCCAAGGCGTACGTAGCGGCGCACTATCTGATTATTTTCAAGTAAATAGACCATGCTCAATTGGCCGAATTGATGCACCCAGCTTGAGTCAATCAACACCCCTTTTTCAGTGGCGAGCGGTAATTGTAATTGTGCATAAAGCCCAGGCATTAACCCAGTTTGCGCATCTGTTTCTAAACGGATTTCCATACTACGCGCAGCACTATCAGCAACCGGCACGATTTCTGTCACCGTGGCAGGCATTGATATTGATAAAGCGGGTAATTTGACTGTTAGAGTTTGGCCAACATTCAGCTTAATTGCTTGTTGTTCTCTGACATTAAATGCTAATTGCAATTGTTGTGGGTTATACAGTGCGAGTAATGGCGTGCCAGGCGTTGCGGTATCGCCGGGCTCTGCAAAACGCTCAACCACAACACCTGAAATCGGCGCTTTAATTTGCGTAAAACTCAGTGCAACTTGCGCTTGTGTTTGCTGCTGTTTAGCAATCGCTAGGTTCGCAGTTAAATTATCGAACCTTGCTTTTGCATCGTCGTATTCGCTAACAGATACCAAACCTTGCTTGTATAAATCGTTAATACGCTTTAGTTGTTTCTCTGCTTGAGTTAGCGATGCATTAATTGCATTTATTTGTGCTTCGCTTTGAGCAAGCCCAGCTTTAAAGTCATCTTGCTGCAAGGTAATTAGCACATCACCTTGTGTTACTGTATCGCCAGCGCGTACATTTAAACGCTCAACTTGTGCCATAACCCGTGATGAGATTTGCGTATTTTGTTTGGCAATCACAGTACCCGGTACAACTTCATCACGCGCAATATCTGCCAGTGTTACAGTGACTAACTGACCAGTGTAATCATTTGCTGATGGGTTTTTCATGCCTGCAGCTTGCTTATCAGAGAAACTGCCCGCCATGTAAAGTACCGCCACAATAATCACTGATAACGCGATAATTGAACCAATAAGTTTTGATTTACCCTGCATGAGCTTGTTCCTCTTTGGCTGCATCCTTTGCAAACACTAAATAATAAACCAGCGGCACAACAAATAATGAGAACAATGTTGATGCCACAATACCAAAAATAATTGCGATCGCTAGACCGCTAAATACCGGGTCTAAGGTGATCACCAAGTTACCTAATAAGGTGGTTCCCGCTGTCAGTAACACAGGGCGCATACGCACCGTACCTGCGGCAATCAAAGCTTGCTTAATTGCCATACCTTGACCGCGAGCTTGATTAATAAACTCAACTAAAATAAGTGAGTTACGAACCACAATACCGGCAAGTGCAATCATGCCTATCATGGCTGTTGCGGTGAATAGCACCGGCTCAGGAGCACCAGCAATGCTGCGCTCTCCAAATTGATTTAATAGCCAAAAGCCCGGCATGATCCCTATTACGGTTAATGGAATAGCCGACATGATGATCAGTGATAAACTCGCTGAGTTTGTTTGAATGCGTAAGATGATGAAAATTGCAGTGAGCGCAAACGCAAAGGCAATCCCCATATCTCTAAATACATCAATGGTAATTCGCCATTCACCTTCACCACTAAAGGTCACATCAGTGCCAGCAGGTAATTGCCAAGCTTGGCTACCACCATTATTGAAAAAGTGCCTACTTTGCCAATCAGTTTGGCTAAATTCGTCAGCACTGATGGCTAAGTCGGCATTGACGTCAGCAATAATTTCAGCAGGGGTACGACCATTTAGTTCAGCCATAACATATACAACATTACGCTGATCTTTACGCATAATTGGCTTGGCAACATCTTGATGCTGAAATTCACCTAACTCAGATAACGCCACCAGCGGACGTGGTGCACTTTGTAGCCCAAATTCATCACTGGTTTTTGCAAGCTCCCTATCACCACGAACTTGTAATGCCAGCAATTGAGCAAATTGGTTACGATCTTGATATGGCAGTTGTAACTTTATATCGACAGGGTCTGTTTCGCCGCTAACATATAACACCCCAACATTTTGCCCATGCGAGGCAATGGCTAAGGTCTGGGCAATATCTTGCGTAGACACTGCCGACAATGACGCTTTACTTTTATCGGTAACAAAACGCAGTAAGGGCGCATTGACAGCAATACTGGTATCAACTTCAACCACATGCGGCTCTTGTTTTAACCTAGCAGCAACAGCAAGGGCTGCTTGATAGTGCGTCTCTGTATCAACAAATGGCTCACTGTAAACCTCAGCCACTAAGGTACTTAAAACAGGCGGACCCGGTGGCACTTCAACCACTTTAATTACAATGCCATCGGTTGCCAGTGGCGCTAATGCGGCACGCAAGCGCATGACCACGCCATGAGATTGATGATCACGCTCAGTTTTATCGAGCAGTAATACTCTGAGTTCAGCAAGGTTCGCTGCTTCACGTCGATAATAACCACGCACCATACCATTAAAGTCCATGCTTGATGGCTGACCAACGTAGGCTGCCGCCTCGCTTACTTCATTTAATTGCCAAGTGATGGTTTGTACTTTTCGAGTAAAAGCGGCGGTTTGTTCAAGGTTCGTGCCTTCTGGCATATCGATTAAAACCTGCAACTCGTTTTTATTATCAAACGGTAATAGCTTTAAAGGTACTGCACGCATTACGGGTAACATGGCACTTGCGACAAACAAAGCTAATGTGGTCCATAGAACGAGTTTGGCACGGCCTTTAGACTCAAGTAATGGTGATAATATGCGCTCGTATAAGCTATGCGGATTGGCTTCTAGTTGCATGCTGTCATCAACTGGCGCTTTCAGTAATTTCATGGCCAACCATGGTGTGACAAAAAATGCCACTATGGTTGAAACCATCACACTGACCGGTACATTGAATGCCATCGGAGCCATGTACGGCCCCATCATGCCGGTGATAAACGCAAGTGGAATAAACGCCACCATAATGGTCAATGTTGACATAAACAGCGCCACACGAATTTCGCTCATGGCATCAACTATGCTTTGTTTTTTATCGCCTTTTTTCGTTAAAAAGCGACTTATGTTGTCTATCCCTGTGATCGGATCATCAACCAATAAACCTAAAGAAAGTATTAGTGCAAACAGTGTGACTCGGTTAATTGTATAGCCAAAGGCAAAATCAAGTGTCAGGGTAATGCCGTAGCAAATAGGTACTGCTAAACCAACCACAATTGCTGGTCGCCAACCTAAAAATACGCCAACAAAAATAACCACGGTAAATACCGCAAACACTAAGCTCGAGGTAAGGTTATTTACTTTTTCGTTCGCTGTTTGGCCATAGTCACGCAGTACGGTGTAGCCCACTTCATCTGGTAGTAGATTAGCCGATAAACTGTCCATCATGCTGTGCACTTCATTGGCTACAGCTACCGCATTGGTACCTGCTTGTTTAGCGACACTAATAGTGACTAAAGGAAGTTGTTGCTGATTATCTGATTTAGCCAACCATTGATAACTTTGTGCTTCGCTTGGCCCATCACTCACCTGGGCCACATCACTTAGGTAAACACTCTTACCATTAACCACATTGACAACAAGCCGTTCAATGGCAGATTGAGAGCGTAAAACATCACCCACTTGTAAGGCAATTTGCTGCTTACCCTCAACAACACTGCCCACATTCACTAATTGGTTAGATACGCTAAGCGCATAATACACATCGGTTAATGTTGTTTGATGTGCAGCAAGGGCACTTGCATCAAGGTTAATCGTTAATTGACGAGTTCTACCTGCAATCACTTTCACTTCGCTGGTATTTTCAATGCGCTGTAAACTGTTAGCGATTTCGTTAGCAAAGCGGGTTAGTTGATAATCATCGTAAAGTTTTGGATCTTTACTAAATAAGCCCAACATCACAATGGGTACATCGTTCACTTCAACCGGACGAATTTGCCATGAGCTGATCACTGACGCCATCGTGTGTTGATAACTATAGAGTTTAGCGTAAGTGTCGAGGATGGCTTGCTCACGGTCGTGACCGACTTCAAAGCGAAGAGTGACAACAGCAGCATTACTTTGTGTACTCGAGTAAATATGCTCAACGCCCGTCAATTGCGCTAATAACTTCTCCAATGGTTCAGTTACCAGCCTAGCTACTTCTGGCGCTTCAACGTTTGGTGCTGCCACATAAATATCAAGCATTGGAACCACAATTTGCGGTTCTTCTTCACGGGGTGTTTGCTTTAATGCCATTAGACCAAGCAGCACAGACATAATAAAAATAATGACAGGGAGGCGGCCGCTCAAGCTGTTTTTTACTGCATTATCGATAGCATTCATTGCTTAATTACCTTTGCAAAATAAACCATATAGGGTTGCTAAGATCGATACTACGTTTTCATCCACCACGCGATAATAGATGGTTTGGCTTTCGCGTCGAGTCGCAACTATCTGAGCTTTTCTTAGTGCCGCTAAGTGTTGCGATAATGCTGACTGCGCCAACGGCACAGCTTCGTTTAATTCGCTCACGCTCATTTCACCATCTTGCAGCGAACATAAGATCATCAAGCGATTTTTATTCGCCAATATCTTTAGCATTTGCTCTGCTTGTTCCACATTGTCGGCCATAGCCGCAAAATCGATGTTCATAATCACACTACTCTATATTCTTAAAATACCGCTAAAGTATAGATTGATATATTAGAAAAGTCTAATATTAGAATTTACTAATGTAGTATTATCTAATATATTAAATACATCACTCTGTTATCGAGGTCTTTTTATGAAACTAAATGACGCGCTTCGCCTAATTGCTGGTGTAATGATCTGTATTTCATTGTTGCTACAACAGTTTCACAGTCCGCTATGGATTTGGTTTACGGTATTTATTGCTCTAAACTTAATTCAATCGGCATTCACGAAATGGTGCCCAATGATCACCATTTTACGCAAACTTGGCATGGAGGATTAGTATGCTGACACCAATTCCTGACTTAATGAAAATTGTTGCCCCAAACCAGCGCCGCATTAGTGCTGACCAAGCAAAACAAGAATTAAGCGAAAACCACGGTTTATTAATAGACGTACGTGAGCCTGCTGAACACGCAACTAAAGCAGCAACAGGTGCAATTAATATCCCACGCGGTGTACTTGAAATGAAATTAATGGAAATTGAAAAAGATCCTGCAAGACCCATTTACTTACACTGTGCAAGTAGTGCTCGTGCCACACTGAGTGCCGAAGCTCTGACTCGTGTTGGCTACGAAAATGTCACTGTAATCACCTGTAATGCAGAACAAATTTGTCAGGTGTTTTAACTTCATAGAACAGTAACACTGGTCGGATAAGCTCGTACTTTTCTACTTATAGGTACAGAGCAATGACTTTTACACGCAGACGCTTTTTAAAAGCATCGGCGGCTGGTTTTGGAGCCGCCGTTTTATCTTTCGGTTTAACGGGCTGTAGTCTTAATGACGATGATGACGAAACCACAAAGCAAATCCCTGTCAGCTTTGATCACGGTGTTGCCAGTGGCGACCCTCTCGCTGATAGTCTCATTATTTGGACTCGCATAACACCTCTTGAAAACGTCACGAGTGTTAACGTTGTTTGGCAGGCCTCAACAGATGCTAACTTCACAACCATTAGCCATGATGGCGAAACACAGGTAAGCGATGCAACCGACTTCACCTTAAAAGTTGATCTGCAAGGTCTCGATGCTAACACTACCTATTACTACCGCTTCATAAGTAATGGTAAAACCTCACCTACTGGAGCAGGTAAAACGCTTCCAACCGACAACATAGAACAAGTAAAATTTGCCGTTGTCTCTTGCGCGAACTATCCTGCAGGCTACTTCCATGTGTATGGTGAAATCGCAAAACAAACCGATTTAGATGCAGTACTGCACCTTGGTGACTACATTTATGAATATGGTAATACAGGTTATGCGACTGAAGATGCCGCCGAACTTGGCCGTTTATTACCTGATGACAATAGCGACGAAATCATTTCTTTAGCGGATTATCGCAAACGTTACGCCCATTATCGTGAAGACGAAAACCTGCAAGCTGCCCATAGTCATTGTGCATTTATTACTGTTTGGGACGACCATGAAATAACTAATGATACATGGCGCAGTGGCGCTGAAAATCACAACGACGGCGAAGGTGAATTTAGCGAGCGTAAAATGCATGCGCTACAAGCGTACTTTGAATGGATGCCTATCCGTAATGTAGCCGATAAAGAACGTATTTATCGACGCTTCGAGTTTGGTAACTTAGTGTCGTTACACATGCTCGATACCCGTGTTTTAGCTCGCGACGAGCAAGTTAATTATGCAGATTTCGATTTAACCAGCAGCCAAGGACAAACTGACTTTGTTGCAGCAATTAGCTCACCGACTCGTGCCCTATTAGGTAACGAGCAACTTACATGGCTAACTGA
The DNA here is from genome assembly GCF_051235485.1 of Pseudoalteromonas nanhaiensis. Classification (NCBI taxonomy): domain Bacteria; kingdom Pseudomonadati; phylum Pseudomonadota; class Gammaproteobacteria; order Alteromonadales; family Pseudoalteromonadaceae; genus Pseudoalteromonas; species Pseudoalteromonas nanhaiensis. The sequence continues at coordinate 28,454 of NZ_JBPNYQ010000028.1, forward strand.
TGGTTTAACAACAGCAACAACACAATGGCAAGTACTTGGGCAACAAGTGCTGATGACCAAAATGCATTTGCCATTTGAGATTTTGCAGTTACTTATGAATATTCAAGTGACTCAAGCAAGCGGTGCTGACCCATCTGAGTTACTTGCTCAAGCAAACACGTTATTTAGTGAGCTTGCGCAAATTAAAGGCCGTATATTAGCTGGCGATCCAACGGTTACTAGTGAGCAGAGAGCACGCGTAGAAACAACAGCGCCTTATAATCTTGATGCATGGGATGGCTATGCTTATGAACGTGAGGTAATACTTGGGACTGCAATTGCAGCGCAAAAGAACTTGGTGGTTTTAGCGGGTGATACGCATAACAGCTGGGCAGGACAATTAGTCACTGATGCCAGTAACCCTGTTTCTGCAAAAGCTGCAGCTGGTGTTGAGTTTGCCACATCTTCGGTTTCTTCTCCGGGTCTTGAGAACTACTTAGCGTTGAATACGCAACCGAGCGAAGCTGTCGCACAAATTGAGCAAGTTATTGCATTACTGGTTAACGACTTAGCTTACAACAATTTAGTGGAACGCGGTTACTTAACGGTCACCTTTACTCAACAGCAAGCACTAGCCCAGTGGCATTATGTAAGTAGCGTTAAAACAGCCGATTACACACTGCTTAGCGAGCGTCAAAAAGCGCTCAGCGTACAAGCTGGTAACCCTACTTTACAACTGGCTTAACGCTTTTCATCTAATAGCGTAACTAACATTTGCTCAATGTTTTTTACGCTATAAGTAAGTGAACGCAGCAGTTCTAACTGACTATCTTCAGGTTTATGCTCAGCTTTAGCACTGCTGCTTTGCGTCATTTCATCTTTTTGCTTCAAGATTGCTTCGCGAAAGGCCTCTGCATCAACCACTCCGAGTAATGACACCAGTGCACCTTGTCCTGATTGACCTGCCGTTTCAAAACTCAGTCGATAAAGACCAAATTGACGCATTAAAGGACCTTGGCTAAGTGCCACATCGGTTATTTTTTCAAGTGGGATCGATTTTTCTTCTTTAAAGAATACACCGCGTTTTACCACTAACTTACGCGTTAACAACGTGGCTGACATCGCCGCTAAAATACGCCCTGCCACCAGCCAGATTATTAACGCAACAATGGGAATGAAAGGGATACCTACCATACTAATCACACAGGTAAAAATACCCAGTAATAACCAATACTGTTTTACTTTTGGATCAAAGCTGGCACTCAATAAACTGGTTTCTGTCATCATAGGCTCCTTGATAAGTAGTTATGACAATATACAAACTTTTCATTAAATACAAAAAAAGCCGAGCAAAAGCCCGGCTTAAGGGTACTGCAGGGAAAGCTACTCCACTGCTTCAACCGTCACTGTTAGTTTACTCAGATCAGGTCCTTGCACTGTAAAACGATAATCGCCAGCAGCTGCAATACTCAGGGCGATATTGGCGCCAACGGCTTCTAGTAAAGCGGCTTCGCCAAGAACAGCAACAGGGGCATCACCACTGCCGCCATAATCTACGGTATTCCAATCTTCAGAAGCGACTTTGAACTCATAATCACCTGCTTCTAATGTCATGGTGGTACTGTACATCGCATCACCAGCATAAATCAGTGGGTTATCTGTGCCCCAGCCATTAACGCTACCGCGTAAGTAAACCTGAGTTGCGCCAAACATTTCTGCATTAAATACACTCATGAGTGGCTCTTCAAGGTTGCTGGCATCAAACACAAACTGATATTGACCATCGCTTGCAATATCCATTGTCATGTTTGCACCTTTTACTGCGAGCAGTTTTTCTGTACCCACAGTGACTGCCGCGCTGCTTTCACCTGAGCCATAATCCACCGTACTCCAGTCTTCAGAGGCTACTTTGAATTCATAGCTACCCGCGGTTAGCTGTTTAGTGAAGGTATAAATACCTTTACCTTGATACATCAGCTCGTCACTGGTACCCCAATCATTTAAGCTACCGCGTACATAAATTGCAGTGCCAACAAATGGCTCTTCGTTATAAACCTTAAGTACTGGGTTATCGGTGTCTGTGGCATCGAATGAGAACACATAAACAGCATCCATTGCCGCCGTAAAGATCATATTGGCACCACTACGTGTTAGCGGCTCATCTTCACCTTCGATCACTTCAGCAACATCGGCAGAAAGCGCACCAAAATCAACGGTAGACCAATCTTCAGAAGCGACTTTAAACTCATAGCTGCCTGCTGTTAGAGGAATGGCAATTTTGTACTCGCCATTACCCACATATTCAAAGCTATTTGCCGTACCCCAGTCGTTTAACGAGCCACGAACATAAACCGTCGTGCTACCAAATGGTACGATATCAGGTGCCCCCACAGTCGCATCGGCACTTAGGCCTTCGCCTTGTGCATCAGCTTGTGGTTTCACAAACACAGCAACAGTATATGGCGGAACATTAAAGGTACCTTCGCCCTCACCAGCTATAAAGCTTGCCGCTGACATACTAGAGTCAACACTCGCTTTTAAAACAGGATGGAGCTCAAAACCCGCAGCCGTTGATACCGTATGCGATAAGCTTTGCTCAGTGCCGTTCATCACCACGACAATGGCATCGTATTGGCTATCTAGATCAGTTAAACCAACACCATCATCGATACTCATCACGACTAAGCCTTGCTGTTGACGCTTACCAATATTGTGGAAGCCAACGCGGTCTAAGATGTCTTGCTCTGTGGTTAAACTAAATAATGGGCTGGCACTACGAATTGCTAAGAACTCAGTAAATACATTACTTGCGTATTCAATGTCGCTAGCCATCGCTTGCGCATTCGTATTTGCCGAAATAGGTGCAATTTCGCCCCAATTCGCTTGGTTATCTTGCGCAGGCGGTAAACCTACATTCCAGTTGTTGGTTTCTTTACTGAAATCAACAAAGTTGAACCAATCACCAGAATCATAGCTGTTACGATCCATTGATTTAGAACGCAGCATATCAGCACCCATTTGCATAAATGGAATACCTTGGCTCATCAGCGGCATAGCTAAAGCCATATTGTGAACACGCACACGCTCTTCAATACTTAAGTTAGTGCCATGTTTATATTGCAGCTGATCCCACAATGTTTCGTTATCATGCTTAGAGACATAGTTAATGCTGTCAGCAGGGTCAAGTGCATAAGCCGCAGGCTGACCACTCCAACTAAAGCTACTGCCTTTTGCTGAATTACCTTTAAAGTCTTTAAGAATGTAGTTTTGTAAGTTACCTGCCAGTGATAAACGCAACGTATCTTGCTCAGATAAATTGCCATCTGTGGCATTATTGCTAAAGAATGCACCACCACGAATTGCTTCACGGATACGGTCATTAAAGGTGCCTACTTCAGTGCCTGCCATATCCATTTGTTTAGCTTGCACAAATAAACGGTTATCAGCGACTTCACCAAAGTTCCACCCTTCACCATAGAAGTAGGTATCAGGGTCAACCGCTTGCACTGCACTAAGTGCGGTCATAATTGATGCTTTTGGCATATGCCCCATCACATCAAAGCGGAAGCTATCGTAACCAAAATCACGGGCTAGAATCACCATAGAATCAGCAACAAACTTATCCATCATGACATGTTCTGTTGCTGTATTTTCACAACAGGTTGAGCGCTCGATATCGCCTGATGTTTCGTTATATCTGTGGTAATAACCTGGTACCAGTTTATCGAAGACTGATTTATCCCAAACACCTGATGAGGTCGTGTGGTTGTAAACAACATCAAGCACGACACGTAAACCAATTTCTTGTAAAGACTGGACCATCGCACGCGTTTCTTTAACTCGTGCAATACCTTCAGGCGATGAAGCGTAAGAGCCTTCAGGCGCAATAAAATGATGCGGATCATAACCCCAGTTAAAGCTATCAACACCACGCATTGCATTAGCAAGTGCTTGAGCATCATCAGAGCCAGGTAGGTAAGACGCCATTAAATCAACTATCAATGCACTCTTATCTTCGGTTTTACATGCATCGGCATCATCATTAATGCGGCTACATAAATCACCTAAGGTTGCAGTAATATCAACACGCTGACTAGCATCTTCATCAATGGTGCCAATATCAGTCAGTGGCAGTAAATGGAAATGTGTTAAGCCATTATCTGCTAACTTTTTAAGATGTTGCATTGGTGCGCTATCAAGCTCAGTAAACGCTAAATACTTACCACGGTTTGCTTCACTGACTGTTTCATCACGCACACTAAAATCACGCACATGGCCTTCATAAATTACCGCTTGCTCCGGGTAATCAATTGTTGGCACCATACGCTCATCCCAGCCAGTCGGTTTAGTATCTTCATCATCAAGGTTAATCAATTGGCTATATAAACCATTGGTTGAAACATTGAGTGAATAAGGATCTGTGCTCCATAAGCTTTCAATTTGCTTAGTCGTCGGATGATAAACATCAAACATAAAGCGGTAGTAATGACGATCGTGACTGATATCGACATTGCTAGACCAAATACCCGTTGCGCTATCAAAGTTCATAGCAAGTTGTTCAAGCTCTGTTTTATCAGCATCATACAGCGCTAATTTCATATTGCTTGCAGTCGGCGCCCATACCGACACATCAATGCCATTATTGGCGTAATGCACACCAAGTTGTGCTTCATTAGCGTCACTTTCGCCACTGGTATATAAGTCATCGAGGGCTTTAGCGGTTTGCACATAGGTTGCTTCAATTAGCTTGCCATCAGCATCGTAGCCTGCCACAACTAACTGCTGTTTAATAAGCTCTTTTGCAGCGGCTGCATCCCAGCTACCTTGGTACGCATTCCATCCAGCAAGGTGTGGCACTTTAGCGATTTGTTCATCGCTCAAAGATGTCGATGTAAGCTCAACTACTTGACCATTTAACTCACCAGTATCTTCATCAACTTTTAAATCAGCACTGCTTGATGAGTGTAATTTAATGATACTTGTCAGCTCATTACTTGGCTGATAAATCACAGTAGATAAATCTATCCAATGCGCTGATGCACCAGAAATACTCACCGGACGTTCACCTAAGCTAACAATTGGATATTCAAATACTGATGGTTCACCATGAATGGTAAAGTTCATGCGTTGGAACTTTTCATCGTCCTGCATCAATGGCATTTTTAAATCAACATCACCAAACGCTTTGCCAGACCCTTCTGTACCAATATGCACGATGAAGTTAGCACACTCGTTGTAACCCTCTTTTAGTTTTACAATCCAGTACGCGCCATAATTAGGGTCAATACCATCGTATTCATGACCATTTGCCCAATCAGTGGCATCAAACGGTGCTGCGTAAGAATCACAGTCATCGTTATTCCATGAGTGTAATCGATAGCCTTCGTAGGCATCATCACTGGTGCGGTTATAGAATAAGATGGCTTCGTCATCAGCAGGGAAAACCACAGGATCAGGCAAAGTGGGATCAGCGCCTACTACGCAGCTCTCATTATTCTCATCGGGTACCGTTGGTGCCGGACAACTAATCGGCGGAGGATCAACACACTCAGTCCCCGCTTCATTGGGAACTTGTGGGACACTACAGGTCAATAATACTTGTCCTGAATCTATATCGTTACTTGCGCCACCACCACATGCAGCTAGCAATACCATGCTACATGCAATCAGTAAGCGGCTAAAATTAGCTATTATTTTCATATTTTTATCTCCAACTCACTGATCAATGGTTATAGGTAAAACCTAGATAAAACTGACGACCAAAGAATTGCGTGGTGCCTGTTTTACTGGTTGTTCCAAAGTAGCTTTGTGTTGGTTCATCGGTTAAGTTATTCACTTGTAATAACATGCCGAATGAATCTGTGAACTGATACGATGTTTGGAAATCGACAACCGTTTCCGCATCAAAATTCACCACTTGCTCATTGACAGCAACTTGCTCTGATACGAAATCATCGCGATAACGCACATTCAAACGTGTTTCAAAGTTTTCATAGCTGTAAAAAAGTGTGCCGTTAAAAACATTGTTTGAAAGGCCAGGTAAGTCTTGCGATACAGAATCACCACCTAAATCGGTGATAGACTGCACTTCGCTCTCTGTATATGAGTAACTAGCGTTAATACCTAAACCTTCAAACGGTGAGGGTAAAAAAGAGAAAACTTGCGTATAGGCAAGCTCAATACCACGAATATAACCACCCTTAGCATTGTTAACCGCAGTGGTGTACACACCATTAGTGGTTTCGATTTGCTCACCGCTGACTGGGTCGACTATGTATTCTGGTACGTTAAAACCATTACCTTTAAAGTCAAAGTTCTCTATGGCCACCGTATCTATGAATGAGTCGATATTCTTATAAAACGCAGCAACAACCAGTGCACCATCGGTGTCTTCAAAGTATTGCTCGTACGAGATATCGTATTGATCAGCATAGAAAGGTTTTAAGAATGGGTTATTGGTACTTGAACCGTTAATTTCGCCGTCATTGTTAACCGATGCACTGGCATCGCCCGCTAAACGGTTAATCGGAGCACGCGCCATCACTTTTGCCGCAGCAAAACGAATTTGTGTCGCGTCACTCACTTTAAAGTTCAGGTTTAATGAAGGCAGGTAGTCTGTGTATTTAATGCCTAACACGCTTGGTGCATATAGGTCGTTAACAATGCCATTGTCATCAACAATATACTGCGCACCGAGTTGCGGATCGCCACCGACGTTTTCGAGTACCGTCGCTGACTGATCGGTATCTACTCGGCGAATACCAATGTTACCTGTGACTGGTAGAGTGCCAATTTCGGTATCAATGTTAAGCATCAGGTAGGCTGATACCACTTCTTCATACACTGAACCACTTTGTAACATGGTCCATGAATAGTTAGTGGTATAACCTTGTGCATCTGGCTCACCATCACCATCTAAATCAACAACACCATCGGCATTACCCCAGGTTTGTACTGGCTGCGGAATACCACTTGGGAACCACGCGTTGAGCGCTTTATCTAAATCTATCGCTAGGTATGATGGGAAATAGCTAAACTCACCTTGCCAATCAACTACGGTGGTCATGTCATCAGTAAGGCGAAGCGGTGGTTGAGTCGAAGAGAATGCACCATCGTTACCGTATTCGAATACTGAGCGATTATTGCTGTATTCACGGTCAGAGTAACGAGCACCAAATTCAATTGAGCTAAACCAGTTGTTCTCTAACTCATACTTAAAATCGAGTCGGAACGCTTTGACTTCATCTTCATTTTCATACGGGTAAATACCGTATTTACTGACCATAACGCGGTCAATATCGCTAAATGCGTCGGCTTGGTTAAAACCTACATCAGGCAAGTTCAAGCCGTTTAATTGATAGTTAAGCGATACATTGGTATCAAACACAGGGTTCTCAACGGTGGCATCTTCCGCAACCAATGCCCACAGTAAACCATTACGGAAATTACTCTTCGCACGAGATAACGACACATCAGCATTAACGTTTAAACGCTCAGTAATTTGCCAATCGGCATTAATGCCGTAGCTGTCTACTTCATCAAAGTCTTGGTTATCATCATTAACGATTTCAACACGGGTAAAGCTGTTTGATGTGCGGTTAATCGCGCCACCAATCACCGCATTACCGTCAAGTACTGGGTTAGCATAAACCGCAGACGGACCACCAAACTTAACCCGAAAACCACGGGCAAATGATTCGCTATCAAAACGCGATAAAAACGCATCACCTTTTAGTTTAAAGTTATCAGCTGGTGCCCATTCAATTGAGGTTAAATAACCATTACGGGTTTCTTCACCACCTAAGTGCTGAAGCTCAAAACCCTCGCTAATGTATTCATTAGCAGGGTTATCTACTGGACCATCAGTATCATTGGCCAGTCCATCAACATCTTTATTGCCGTTATAAGCAAAACCGATAAACTGCGTCGCCACACTTGGCTGGAATAGTCGCGCGTAACCCAATGCCACACCTAACGTATCGTCAAGAAATTTGCCTTGATAAGAAAAGCTAATACGGTCGCCGTATTCGGTGGCATCAAATACCTCTGAAGCACGGTCGTTATACATACCACGTACATTCGCAGTAAATTTGTGTTGCTGGTCGTTATCCAATGGGCTGGCTGTTTGTAGCTCTACCGTCCCCGCTACGCCCCCTTCAATGAGTGAGGCTTTTGGCGACTTATACACCGCCGCCGAGCTGATTAACTCAGACGGATATTGGTCAAACTCAATACTACGGCTACCACTGGTAGATACTTGCTCACGACCGTTTAATGTCGAAAAAACAAATCCACCTGATAAACCGCGAATGTTGATTTCGGCAGCTTGGCCACCAGTGCGTACCGCTGAGATCCCCGGCAGACGTGTTAATGCATCAGCCATAGACACATCAGGCAATGCGCCTAAATCATCGGCTGATAGCTGCTCAGAGACAGTGTCACTAAAACGTTTTTGATTTAATGATTGAATTAAGCTGCGACTAAAGCCGCGCACTTCGATTACTTCTAGCTCAGGATCGATTTCCTTCGCTGATGTGCGTTCTTCTTCCGTCGCCGCCATTGCACTATTTGCTGCCACTAAAGCCAGCATAAGTGCACTTAGCTTGAATTTCCCCATTGGATTCCCACCCTGTTGTCGTTGGAAGTGTTGTATTTGTGGTTATTGTTGTTGTCAAAAAACAACCAATAAAGTGTAACCAAAAGGTAAATATTGTGTGATGAATACGTATGCAATAGGAGCTTGCTGGGGAAAGCAGCGATCACAACCCTTTTTTATTCGTGATGTAATCGCAATATAGAGGGTTTTATAGGGTAATAACGACGCGAACAGCTAAGGCAATAAAGATTATCCCTAGCAATTTTTCAAACCACGGATTCGCTTTGGTAAAACCAAAACGCTTTTTTGATATTTCAGTTAACAGTGCAACAAGTAGATACCAGCCTGTATCAAGCACAAATACCGTTAAACACATGATTAAGCCAACCTGCAAAGTCAGGCTCTCTGGATCAATAAATTGCGAAAACAGTGCCAAAAAGAACACTGCTAGTTTTGGATTTAAAAAGGCAATGGCAAAGCCATCTTGCAACGCGCTGCGAGGACTTGGCTTAGCCTGCTCAACATTCAGTGTTTGCGGGCTAGGTTTAGCTAACAAAATACGAATACCTAAATATGCTAGGTATGCTGCACCGCCATATACCAGCACTTGATAAAGCGTTGGTAGCTGCGTCATCAGCGCGCCTAGGCCAAGTAACGAGGCACACGCATAAAAACCAACCCCAATACCATGGCTTAACGCCGCTAACATGCCGTTTTTCATGCCGTCATGTAGGCTATGTTTTAATACTACAGCTAAACTCGGCCCTGGCGACATCGCACCCATCACGCAAATTAAAACTAAACTCAACCACTCAGTTAGTGTCATTATTCGTTATTCTCAATTAGTAATAAAACGGATGTTATCTGACCATAAAACCCAGTGGCAGTGGTAATTGTTTTCACTTGCCAACCAGCTTGGCCTAACTCGAACACCCGTTGATTTAATGCCTCAATATCGATGCCGCCGAAAAAGCGCTTCTTTTTAAACTCAACTACTTTTTGCATGTTAGTCCATCAGTTGGTATTCAAAGTCATAATGATGAATACCCGATTCAATTCGAATTGCCATTTTACCAGAAAGACCTTCAAGCTCTCCTGCGCCGGAGTCTGGCACCACTTCTAAAATCAATCGGTCAGTCCCCTTATCCATGGTGCCAAAATGTTGCAGTACAAAACTACCTTGCTTACCTTCTAAACTACCGACAACTTGTTCAATCGCCACATAACCTGCGCTACCTTGAGTCGCAGTCATGGCACTGAGCATTTCACCTTGGCTTGTTGCCTCTAATGGTCCTGAGAACTGTTTATCAATCGACATGCGTCCTAAATTAACGCCATCCTTACCTGTTGCATAGCCGCCAATAGGGTTTAATTTTACAGTGAATTGCCCGCTGATAGTTGTAGATTCCATACTAATCCCTTAATAACTGTTGATTTTTAGAGCATTGATAACCATATCTATACCCTATTCACCAACAAGAATCTAGCATGTCTAACAATAAAGAAAAGGCCGCATTTAGCAGCTTATTACCGATTTTAGCTTTTATAAAACCCTACAAATGGGTAGTGTTTGCAGCGCTTTGCGCCTTGTTGCTTACCGCCGGAGTCAATTTATCTCTTGGACAAGGTGTTAAATTTGTTATTGATCATGGTTTTATTGCAGGCTCACAAGCTCAGCTACAGCAAGCAGTGATGGTATTGATTGGTTTAATTAGCTTATTAGCGGTAGGTACTTTTTGTCGCTTTTATTTAATGTCATGGATTGGCGAGCGAGTCAGTAACGATATTCGTAAAGCCGTGTTTGACCGCATCGTTACATTACACCCAAGCTACTTTGAAGAAAACCGCAGCGGCGAGCTGATGTCGCGTCTGACCACTGATACCACCTTGTTGCAATCTATTATAGGTTCCTCTTTTTCGATGGCATTACGCAGTAGCTTAATGCTCATCGGTGGCTTGGCTATGCTACTTATCACTAACTTAAAGCTAACCCTTGTGGTTGTTGCTTGTGTGCCTGTGGTATTACTGCCGATGATGATTTTTGGCCGAAAGGTACGAAAACTCGCAAGCTCAAGCCAAGATGCCATTGCCGATATCAGCACCTACGCAGGCGAGATCATTCAAAATATAAAAGTCGTGCAAAGTTATAGTCATGAAGAGCGTGAAAAAGCAGCATTTAACGAAGAAACCAACAAGGCGTTTCAAGTAGCAAAAAGCCGCATCAAACAGCGCTCGTTTTTGATTGCCGCGGTGATATTTCTGACCTTTAGTGCCATTAGTGTGATGCTTTGGGTTGGCGGCAGTGACGTATTAGCTGGCACCATGACAGGTGGTGAGCTCGGTGCTTTCGTGTTTTATGCGATTATGGTGGCGATGTCTGTAGCAACGGTTGCCGAAGTGTACGGTGAGCTACAAAGAGCCGCAGGTGCAGCAGCGCGATTATTAGAGCTACTTGCCGTTGAAAGCATGATCAAAAGCCCAGATAAAAATCATGATGCACAACTTGAGACAAACAAGCTTAATCACCCTGCTATCGAGTTTAATGATGTGTCTTTTCATTACCCTTCAAGGCCAGATAAAGCCGCTTTAAATGCGCTTAACTTACAAGTTAAACAAGGGCAAACTGTTGCAATCGTTGGCCCATCGGGCGCTGGTAAAACAACATTGTTTGAATTACTGCAACGTTTTTACGACCCAAGCTCAGGAAGTATTTCGCTGGCGGGCATAGACATAAAAGCACTCTCTCTTGATTGCTTACGCCAGCAAATGGGGATGGTGGCACAAAACCCAATTTTATTTAGCTCAGACGTAATGCACAACATACGTTATGGCAACCCAAACGCCACTGAGGAGCAAGTATATGCGGCGGCTAAATATGCTCATGCCGATGAGTTTATTAATCAACTTCCTGATGGCTATCACAGCTTTTTGGGGGAGCAAGGGGTCAGGCTCTCTGGTGGGCAAAAACAACGTATAGTACTGGCGCGAGCAATTTTAAAAGACCCTGCCATTTTATTGCTTGATGAAGCAACTAGTGCACTCGACGCACAAAGTGAATTTCATGTACAAGCTGCCCTTGAGCATCTAATGAAAGACAGAACAACCCTGATTATTGCCCATCGTTTGGCAACAGTTAAACATGCTGATGTGATTGTCGTAATGGATAAAGGAGAAATTATTGCAACGGGTACGCATCAACAGTTGTTTGAGACTAACCCACTGTATAAACAATTGTGCGAATTACAGTTTAATCGAGATTAATTAAGCGAGTCGATATAAGAAGAGAAATGTCAGGTTTGAAAGGGCATATCAAACCTGACCACAAATCTAGATGTAATATCTAACCTTGTGTATTCGGTACGATCTGAATTTCTACGCGGCGATTTAAAGCACGACCATTAGCTGTATCGTTGCTCGCTACAGGGCGCGTTTCACCATAGCCTCGCGTGCTGATGCGTGCAGATATGATCTGATGATTAACTAAGTAATCTTTTACACTTTGCGCACGTTGCTGAGATAACGTCATGTTGTAGCTATCTTTACCCGTGCTGTCGGTATGGCCTTCAACACTTAAGTAGGTTTTTTCATACTTGTTCATCACTTGCGCAATTGCATCAAGAGTACTGTGAAAACCCGACGAGATATAAGATTGATCAGTCGCAAAAGTAATGTTTGATGGCATTACTAAACGAATATTGTCGCCTTCACGAACCACTTCAACACCAGAGCCTGCTAGCTCATCGCGAAATGCTTCTTCTTGTTTATCCATGTAATCGCCAACTGCTGCACCTGCTAATGCACCAATTGCAGCACCAATGAAGATACGTTTATCGTCATGGTCGCCTGTTGCTTTACCTAATACAGCGCCAGTTGCTGCACCGATTGCTGCACCTTTACCTGTGTTAGTTGTTTCACAACCCGTTAATAAAACGGCCAAAACGCCCACTGTTAAAACTGATTTACTAATAGTCATGTGTCTCTCCATGGCAATATTAATTTCGAATTATTATCCATTATAATTAAACAACAATGAACAAACTATGAAGAAAGAGTTAATTATCAATAGCCGCAGCTGAAACAGCCGGTAAGTTATATTCCGCCACTATTTTTGTTAGGCGACCATCGAGAACTAGGTTGTTCAGTTGAGTTTGAATCTTTTGAGCAAACTCAGACTTAGCAAATTGCTTACTTAATGCTAAGTGCCCAAAAATCACATCATCAAAACGATACGACATCTTTTTTACACTTTGTGATGGCCTTTGCAAAATGGCTGCTGAATGATCCGCTGTTTCCTCAACAGCAATGACCAAATCAACTCTATTCTTCAGTAACATTTCAAAGGCATTGTGTTCACTTAAGGCTTCAACTTTGGTGAGTGTTTTATCTTTATCGAAACGAGAAAAATGGGCCGCTCCTCGCATTACCGCAATGCGTTTACCAACTAAATCTTGATAGTTATTTACTGCAAACTCGCTATCAGCTTTTGCATAAAAAACAAAGGAAGATGACAACATCATGTAGGGTGGGGTTAAAAATTGCATTTTTTGCTCACGAGCCTCTGTGCGGATAAGCCCGCCCATCACATCTAGCTCATTTTGCTCGAGCATTTTTAAGCAGCGCGAAAACGGGCAAGCGACAAATTCAAGTTTCATGGGAAGGCTGCTTTGCATTTCGCGCATGATATCGACTATCGCCCCACTAACTTGGCCTGACTCTGATACCATGCCGTAAGGCGGCGCATGATCAACAGCCACCACAACTTTTTCAAAAGTAGTTGCAAATGCAAAGGAGCTAGCCAGTAGTAACAACAAACTTGTAAAATACTGCTTCATAGTGATACTCATAACTACGTTCACTCGTTTTCTATATTGTAGACGGCCTAGTGTCATAAAAACCACAAAAATGTCATACAATTTTGTCATAATAGAAACAACTATCCTGTAACGGCAAAAGTAATGTTATTTGTTATCTTTAAACAATTCTTTTTATTGGGCTGCATGAGCTTTGGCGGCCCAGCTGCACATCTTGGTTACTTTAAACGTCATTTTGTTGATAACTTAAAATGGCTCACCGCTGAGCGCTATGCGCAACTTATTAGCCTAAGCCAAGCGTTACCTGGCCCCGGATCAAGCCAAGTTAGCTTTGCAATGGGGGTTGAAAAAGGAGGCTTATTAGGTGGCCTATGTGCTTTTATTGGCTTTACCCTGCCCTCATTTTTAATTATGTTCTTTTTGGCTCTTAGTGCTCACCAATTTGGTGATATTTACTTTGCGGTGATAGCCGGGCTTAAACTCTTTGCGGTGGTGATTGTTGCCGATGCAACCTACAGTATGGCAATGAGCTTTTGCAAAAACCACTTACACAAACTTATCGCGGTACTGAGCACGGTTGCGCTGATTGTGTTTTCACAGTTATCGAGCCAAATTATAGTACTTATTGCAGCAGCAGCCTTAGGTTGGTTTTATCCTCAACTTAAACTACCAGAGAATCAACAACACAAATCAGTCAAAATTGCTTGGTTACCGCTTGGTTTATTTACTGTTTTGTTACTGGTTAGCTTTTTACCTTTAGGTGAGTGGTTTTCTGTGTTTGCCCCATTCTATCAAACTGGCGCCATGGTCTTTGGCGGCGGTCACGTTGTGTTACCCATTTTACAAGCGGGTGTGCCGAGTCTTGAAACCGAGCAGTTTTTATCTGCTTATGCCAGTGCGCAAGCCATACCAGGGCCAATGTTTACCATAGCCACATACTTAGGCGCACAGATTTCTCCAAATACGCCACTCATAGGTGCGATTGTTGCTACTTTACTAATCTTCTTACCTGGCTTTTTATTAATGTTAGCGTTTATGAAAAGCTGGTTACAATTAGCTGATAAGCCACGCTTTGCGGGTAGTATCGCAGCATTAAATGCCGCCGTGGTAGGTTTTTTAGCCGCCGCCCTTTATTCACCAATTTGGCAGTCGGCAGTGCAAAATCTGTGGCAAGTAGGCTTGGTAGTTGCCGCATTTACTTGGCTAAGAATGGCAAAGCCACCAATTTGGTGGCTATTGTTAGGCTTTATTGCTTTTAGCGTACTGATTGGTCAGTTTTAAGCTTTTTCGCGCGGAGGATTAGCAACCTTAATACTTGGCTTTAGCCCTGTTTGTGGCTCACTCGCACTTATCTGGCCTGTAACACTCTGATAAGGTCTAAGCGCGAAAATTGGCAACACTGCAAGTAGATGATCCATTATCTCTGCTTGCAAGTGCTCATAAGAAATCCAGCGTTTGTCTTCACTAAAACAATAGAATTCGATTGGTAAACCATGGTTCATTGGCTGTAGCTCACGCACCATCAGGGTTAAATCACGATTTATTTTTTCATGCTGCTTAAGATAACCTTCTGCATAGCGACGAAATAAGCCAAGGTTGGTTACCGGATCTGGCAAGCTAGAAACACGAATATAGTCATGCAGTGGAATAGCTGTGTCTATTTGCTCACGAAACGCATCGTCAACTAAGCGAATACTATTCATATCGATGTTTAAAGAGCGTTTGATACGACGACCGCCAGACTCTTGCATGCCACGCCAGTTTTTAAATGACCCAGCAACCAGCATGTAGGTTGGAATGGTTGTAATGGTGTTATCCCAGTTACGCACTTTAACCGTGTTTAAGCCAAGGTCGATAACCTCACCGTCAGCACCATAGCTATCTACTTGGATCCAATCACCATAGGTCACTAAACGGTTAGCTGCAATTTGAATACTGGCGACAAAACCCAAAATAGTATCTTTAAATACGAGTAAGGTCACTGCCGCTATTGCACCAAAGCCTGAGAGAATATAAGTTGGCGACTTCTCCAGCAAAATACTCACAATGAGAATGGCGCAAACCATAAAAGTGATCAGTTTAACAACTTGGATTAACCCTTGAATCGGAATGTCTCGAGCAAATTCAAGTTGATTATAAATACCGCCGGCAATGCTCACTACACTACTTAAAATGAAGCCACCATAAATAATGAGCGCAACTTGACCTACTGTTTTTAAAACGAGTGCAGCAACATCATGAACAGGATAAACATAATCGAAAGTTGCTAAATAAAGGACACAGCACAAAGCACCAGCAAAGCGGCGATTTAGTTTATTGAGCATTGGTGCAAGCGCACCAATACGCTCAGGTGACAGACGAGTAACGACCTTTTGAATGCCTGGCAACAATAAACGACGGGTAAACATATAAATTAATAGTAATGAGCCAACGCCGATAGCTGTCGCCGTTAATGCACTTACAAGTGTCGCGTCTGGCATTGATTCAAACCAAGGCATCACTAATTCTTGCAGGTGAGTTTGCTTCATGGCGCTTCAACCTCTTTATTGATATTAGCAATGTAATCCGCTTCTTTAGCCTGATGATAACTTAGTAGCTGCGCATCTTTTTGCAACCATAAATTATTGACATACTGTTGAAAAGTCGTTCTAAATGCACGATCGTGCTGATAATCGCCAATCATATCTGCGCTAATTGCTTGTAAATGCACATCCACTTTAATCACGTTTAAGCGGCCACGCATCAGGTTACGACAGATGTGATCACCCTCGCCTTGATAAATAATCGAGGTATTTAATAATGCATCAAACTGCTCACCTAACACCTCAAGAGCAAAGGCAATACCGCCCGCTTTAGGCTTTAAAAGGTAACTAAATGGGCTATTTTGCTTTTTGTGTTTTTGGCACGTAAAGCGTGTGCCTTCAACAAAGTTGATAATAGTTGTTGGATGATTACGAAAGTCGCGGCAACTGCGCTTGGTACGCTCAACATCAAGGCCCTTTAACTTTGGATTTTTTGCCAATTGCGCTTTACTAACCCGCTTCATAAAAGGCATGCCCATGGCCCATGCACCAGTGCCAATGAAGGGCACATATTTTAATTCATCTTTTAAGAAAAACTTTGGTGCGGGTAAAACATCTATCGCACTAAGTACGACAATATCTAGCCAGCTCATATGATTAGAGATAAGTAAGTACCAACCATCCCTACTAACGCTGCCTTGAATATTAATATCGATATTCTCACAACCTAACCACAGTGCTAAGCGGTTACCTTTACACCAACCTCGATAAGCACCGTGCAGAATATCGCTAACTACTTTAAATGGCAGTAGTAATTTAAGCACACCAAAAAGCAGCACAAGCGTGCCCCAAATAATTACGTTGGCAAACAAAACAATGCTTACTAGAACGCCTGTTAACCAATTTGGTAAAAACTTCTTTAACATATGTGTGCTCTCGAGTACGTCAACTGCAACTACTTCGCGTGTGTTTTAAACTCTGCTAGTTGCTGATTTTTTTCATCCCAGAGACGATTAAGTTCAGCTTGAAAGTTTACTCTAAAATCAGCGTCGCCTGTATAATCACCAATTAAATTAGGGCTCACTTCCATGACTTCAACCTTCACATCAACCTGCTTTACACGCCCACTAGCAAAGTCCACAAAGCTAGGTATGCCGTCTGGGTAATGAATAGTTACATTCACCACTTTAGAAATTTGCTCACCCATTGCTTGCATCACAAACGCAACCCCGCCCGCTTTTGGCTTTAATAAATGCGTAAATGGACTATTCTGACGCGCGTGCTTATCAGCAGTGAAACGCGTACCTTCAACAAAGTTAACGATACTTACCGGCATTTCTTTAAATTTTTCACATGCTTTACGTGTGGTTTCTAAATCTTTACCGCGCAATTTAGGGTTTTTCTTTAATTGTGATTTGCTAGTGCGGGTCATGAATGGAAAATCCAGTGCCCACCATGCAAGACCTAAGAAAGGTACGTATATTAGCTCTTTCTTCAAAAAAAAGTTCAAAAATGGGATGCGACGATTAAATACACGCTGCATCACAACAATATCTACCCAGCTTTGATGATTAGCGATAACTAAATACCAGTCTTTCGCTTTTAGTTGCTCAAGACCCGTTACGTTCAGCTTATATGAAGCAAATAGATTTTGATTAATACTGTTACAACTCACCCACATAGTGGCGCATTGCTTCGCTATCCAGCTCATGAGCTTTTGTAACGGTTTGATTGGTATGAGTTTAATCACACCACAAATAAAGATAGGCACAAACCAAAAAAGTGTATTAAGGGTGTAAAATAAAAAACTGAACACACAACGGATCATGGACATTACTACTTATTCCTTTAACGCTTAATCTTCAAAATACGTGTAGCCAGCAAGGCCTGCATTTAGTTCTGATAAATATTGTGCCTTAGATTGCTCATCAATTGCCAGTGAGTTAACCCGTTTTGCAAAGTTTTCAGCAAGGATGTCGCTATCATAATCAACAAACTTTAATACGTCCTTAACGCTGTCACCTTTAATTGCGTTGGTTAACTGATAGCCTGCATCTGTTAACTCTACATGCACTGAGTCTGTGTCGCCGAACAGGTTATGTAGATCACCTAAAATTTCTTGATAAGCACCCACTAAGAACATCGCGATGTGGTATTGCTGGCCTTGCTTGTACTCAGGAATAGGTAAACTGCTCTCAATACCTGTACCTTCAACATAGTTACGAATTTGACCATCAGAATCACAGGTAATGTCTTGAATAATAGCGCGTTGCGTTAACGGCTTATGTAAGTTTTCAACTGGCATTACAGGAAATAACTGTTGAATACCCCAAACATCAGGCAGTGACTGGAATAATGAGAAATTAACAAATAGCTTGTCAGCCAGTTTTTCGTTTAAATCATCTAATACTTCACGGTGGGCACGGGCATTTTCACTGAGAGAAGCACGAACACGGTGTAAGATAGTGAAGTACAACTGCTCTAACTTCGCCCACTCAATCATAGTCAGCAAACCGTGAACGTATTGATCATGTGCTTCACTAAATAAGTGCATTGCATCGTGATAAATTTCTAGTGCCATGCGCGGAGTTAACCGCTGTAAGCACTGCCACATTTCATCGAGCACCAATACACTGCCAGCCTCAGGCGCAGCTGGGTTTGCATGGTTAGGTGCACGTTCAACATCGATAACATCAGTAATTAATACCGCGTGATGCGCAGTTAACGCGCGGCCTGATTCAGTAATAATGGCTGGGTGTTTAAGGTCATGTTGTTGGCACACTTCAGCAAACGCATTAACGACATTACGTGCATATTCATCGACACTGTAATTCATTGAACACGAACTACGAGAACCAGAACCTTCGTAGTCAACACCTAAACCGCCACCTACATCCACTGTATTAAGTGGTACACCTAACTGCGTTAACTCAGCAAAGTGACGAGCACATTCACGCAATGCACGGTGAATATCACGGATATTGGCTATTTGAGAGCCAATATGAAAATGCACTAATTGCATTAAATGGAGCTTATTACGCGACTTAAGTAGCTCAACAGCAGACAACACTTGCCCTGCAGTTAAACCAAACTTACCTTTTTCACCACCGGTATTTTGCCATTTACCTTTGCCAACCGAGTTTAAGCGAATACGAATACCAATCGATGGCTCAATGCCTAAGTCATCAATTTCAGCTAGTAAAGTGGTTAGTTCAGAGAGCTTCTCAACAACAATGTGAACCTTGTGACCCATACCTTGACCAATACAGGCTAAGCGTAAAAACTCACTGTCTTTGTAGCCATTACAAACAATAGTAATTGGTTCTTTGGCTACGCCTAAAATCGCCATAAGCTCAGGTTTTGAGCCAGCTTCAAGGCCAACTAAACCACTTGGGTGAGCAAGTAATTTGCTAACAACAGAGCGTTGCTGGTTTACTTTTATAGGGTAAACACAAGTATACTCGCCCTGATAGTCCCGCGCTTGACGTGCCTTGGTAAATGCACTTGTTAAAGTGCCAACACGATTTTGCAAGATATCAGTAAAGCGCACTAATACAGGCAAAGTAAGACCTTGCTTTTTAAATTGTTCAGTAAGCTCAGACAAAGATATCGCTGACTTTGTTTGATCGCCATCAGGATAAGCAACCAGCTCACCTTGTGCGTTAATATCAAAATAGCCGTCACTCCAATGAGCAACATTATATGTTTCGCGTGCTTTGTCTAAACCCCAAGTCATGGCAATGTCTTCTGTAATTTCAATAAATATAAACGCACATTTTAATACGCCCGAGCTGCCCACGCTAACAAAAAATGCACTCTATGCCAAAGTGATAAAAAATATTCGCTATACTGATTAAAATTTGATTGAGCAATTGGCCAAGCACTGGCAGAATTGCACCCCTTTTTTACCATTAACCAAAAGTGTATAAGCAAGATGGCCAATTTAGATCAAAACAACTGGTTTACTGAAATTAGTGACCGTGATGGTAGCGCCTTTTCACTACGCATAACTAAAAAGCTTGATGAACAGCAATCACCATTTCAAAAAGTAGAAATGTACGAGACAACTGACTTCGGTAATCTTATGATTATTGATGGTTGTACGATGGTAAGTAGCCGTGAAAACTTTTTTTATCACGAAATGATCAGTCATCCAGCATTGCTTGCACACCCAAACCCTAAAAACGTTGTGATTATTGGTGGTGGTGACTGCGGTACTTTACGCGAAGTATTAAAACACCCTGGTGTTGAAAGCGTAACACAAATCGATATCGACGAAGTTGTGACGCAAATGTCACTTAAGTACTTCCCTGAGCTATGTGAATCAAACCAAGATCCTCGCGCTACAGTGATGTTTGACGACGGCATTAAATACATGCGTGAAGCAGCGCCTGAATCAATCGATGTGGTAATTGTCGATGGTACAGATCCAGTTGGCCCAGGCGAAGGTTTATTCAACCATGCTTTCTATACCAGCTGTTTAACTGCACTTCGCCCTGGCGGCATCTTAATTCAGCAAAGTGAATCACCACTTATGCACATGCCACTATTAGTAGAAATGCGCGACGCAATGAAAGAGGTTGGCTTTGTTGACCTACAAACACTACCTTTCCCACAACCTATCTACCCAAGTGGTTTATGGTCAGTGACGCTTGCTCGTAAGTCAGAAGCGTTTGCAGGTTTTCGTGAAGACGATGCAAATACACTCGCGCAAAGCACAGAATACTACAATGCAGGTATTCACCATGGTGCATTAGCAACACCAAATTATATGAAACGTGCTTTTGAGAAAAAGTAAGCGTTTTAGTTAGATGTAAAAAAGGGCTCAATTGAGCCCTTTTTTATTGCATTAAACCTTAAACCGATTCACTAAATGATTGAGTTCATTAGTTAGTTGAGTCATCCTAGTTGCCACTTCTTGGGTTGAACTTGCCAGCCCGCCCCCTTGCTGAGTTTGATCATTTAAGTCAGATAAGTTTTGACTGATTTCATCAGCAACAGCGGTTTGCTCTTCGGTGGCTTGTGCCGTTTGCATTGCCATATCATTAACTTTTACAGATGAGTCTTGCATGGCATTTAAAATATCATTCGTTTGCGCGAAAGATGCTACTGCCTCGTCAGCAAAACGTTTACCCGAGTTAATAGCTTGCAATGACTGCTCAACACTACCGGCAAACTGTTCAACCATTGTTTGAATGTCATTGGTACTTTCTTGGGTTCGCGTAGCGAGTGTTCGCACTTCATCGGCCACTACCGCGAAGCCGCGACCTTGCTCTCCTGCCCGAGCTGCCTCAATTGCCGCATTAAGTGCAAGTAAGTTAGTTTGCTCGGCAATCGCACGAATAACCTCAAGCACCTTGGCAATGTTGTCTGAACTTTGCTGCAACTCCGTTGAGCGCTGGCTGGCGTGTTCCATATTTTCTGACAACGCTGTAATTTTACGGCTCGAATTATCTACGGCTGTTAAACCTTGTTTAGCAAGCTGCTGTGAGTTATCGGCTTCATGGGATGAGTTTTGCGCTACATTGGCTACTTCACGGCTTGCCACACTCATTTCATGTACAGCACTTACAATAGACTCAGATGCTTGACTGAGCTTTTGATTTACTTGATGGTTTTGATTAGCGAAATTGCCTAGATCGTTACCAAGCGTATTAAGCTCTTTTGCCTGTTCTAAAATATCTTTAATTAGCTGCTGCAAATTATCTAAGAAGCGGTTAAATGCAGTTGCCAGTTCGGCAAATTCATCTTGGGTTTTAACATTTATACGGCCAGTTAAATCACCATCTCCTGAGGCAATTTCGTTAATCCGTTCAGTGACAAAGTTGATCTGCTTTGTAAGCTGACGTGGTACAAAATAACTAAACCAACCCGCCACAGCTAAAACCACTGCAATCATCACCATAAGCATAACTTTAAAGCCCATGATTTTAGCCATCAATCTTTCTGTTTCGTCTTGCGACGTTTTTTCAGCTACTTCACCCGCTTTATCTAAAACATCACGTAGTTCAGAGAAGGTTTGTTCAGCCGCTTGTTTTTGCGAAGCGTTAGCTGGGCTGTTGATATAAGCTGTTGAGGCTTTGTACCAAGCATCAAACGCGCTATCAAAGTTGCGGAATTGCCCTACAATCTCTGCATAAGGTGACATATAAGATAAGTATTGCTTAAAACGATCTTTCACTTGTTCAGCATTCTCTTGATGTTCAGTAAGCTGGCCTTTATCACCCTTCAATTGGGTAACAAGTTGCAGCTCTGCCACTTTGGCTTGATACAAGTCTCGATCAGCATTAACAACCACAGAGACAGCCTTTAAAAAACGTTCTGACTGTGCATCAATGGCTTCTTCTTGAAGGTTAATTAAATAGGTATAGCCCGCAATTAGGAGAATTATGGCAATACCTAATAACGCGATTGGTAACGAACTTTTGACGCGAATGCTTTTTAACTTCATACATTGTCCTAATTCAAAATCTAACCTACCCACTCTTTAGAATGGTAGTAGAAAAACGATAAAAGTGTATGAAATTAAAATTGCCATCCCGCTGAAAGTTGAAATTGCTGCTGCGAGTTATGCTCATTAAATCCCATACCGGGTCTATTTTGAGCGTCACTGCTCAGCACTGAATATTCAGCACCTACTTGCCACTTGTTTGACAGTTGATAGCGCCAACTTGCGGTTAAAGCTTCTCCACGACTTTGGTTAGGATCAAATTGCCAATCATCATGATCACTTACCTTAAAGTAATCATACCTAATTGTAAGACGGTGCTGGTCTAACTTGTGGCTTAATAAAACAAAATGGCTGTAAAAATCGTTATCTATCCCACGGTATTTACCCATTGCGGTTTTGCCATCTAACATCTGAACAATAATGCGTGTTTGCTGATTGAACTTATACAACCATGCCGCACTTAAAAAACGTGTATCCCACGCATACTGACCTGTACGGGTATTTAAAGCACCAGGGTCACCGTTATTGTCATAATAATAAACGCGAAACTGTGACCTTTTTTGATAATCCCAATGCATACCTAAATAATATCCAAAGCGACCATCTACTTCTTCGAAAGGCTCAACATAGTCAGCTTGCTTATCTAGCTGCGCCCATTCGAATGAATATGGAATAGCAAAGTCGATTTGTTCATTAAACGTGGTTTGCCTATCATGCATAGCGAATCCTCGCCATGACAGCAGCGTTCCTGCAGGGTCGTTACCTTTAAAAACAGATGCAAAGCCTTCAAAACTGTGGTTACTTCTAAACTGACGACCTGGGCGTTTAATACTGGCCTCAAGACCAAAGGCACGCACCTCTTCCCCTATCCACGTATTAATCGCTGAGTTAGTATAGTTATAGGGTGATATCCAGCCACTTTGCGGATTCTCTAGTGACATTTTTGGATAAAAGCCACCCGCTTTAACAGCCCATTTATAGCGACTTGCTGTGAGAGGCTGATACTGTAAATAGGCCTGACTAAAACCTACGGTTAGTTCAGGATCAGGATGAGCGTTAAGCACTGTATGCGCAGACCAATCTCGGCTTAATTCAAAACGACTACTAAGCATAGCTTGGGATATCACTAAACCATCATGCTCTTGGTCATAACGGTACAAACCAATTCCTTCTCGCTGATAGCTCAACAGTTGGTCGCCACGCACAGCCGTCACAGTTACCAAGCCATCATGCTCAGCAAATGCCAGCGCAGGTAACCCCAAAACACTAACCAATGCCAAGGCTTGCCAGTTATTCATAATCATCAAACTCATCGTTGTTTAATTCTAATTTTGGTAACAAAGTTTGCTTTAATTTGTAGCTAAATTGACTATTAGAGGTGGAAATTTCTATCGTTTCTGGCGAACTAATATCGTTAAAGCGATCATGCCAAACCGCCAATATATGAGGCCCTTCAGGTAGTGGTAAATTTACAATACCCTGTTTGTCTGTTTGCCCAAATACAGTGCCATCAACCACAACAATATAGCCCAACATCCAGTCATGAATATTACAGCCAAGTTCTACAACGCCCGTTTGCGCAAAGTTAATCGGTTGTTCTGGTTTATCATGGTAAAGCTTTAGCTCAAATTGCTTCGTTTTAGAAAACGAGTAAACATGATGCATGATTGAATCAAGGTTCGGAAATTCAACATTCGCTCCTTTTGGTACAACCAAGACATGAGGAACAAACGCACGTTCCTGCTGGCTCATAGTGTAATGAGTATCAGGCAAAGTTAGCTGCTGAGAACCTTTTAACCAAACAACCGCATTTTTGACCGGTTGATTCTGCTTATCCACTATTTGTATTTGCTGCGCCAATAAAGCTTGGCTAAACAATAGTAGTAGCAACAGGGTTATTCTTATCATTTTTTAAACCTTTTTCAGTATAGGGCCTGATATCACAGCACTCACTTTGTTGAATACGTATGCAGATCTCTCGTATTAACTGGCAAGTCACTTTATGCTTGAAGCATGTATGTGAATACGTGACAACAATCCATAACCATAAGCCGCCAAGGAACAACAATGCGATTAACTGCCTTAATGTTAGCAGCCTTTTCAGGTACTTGCCTAGCACAAACCACAACCGTCAGTTCACCTGATGGGCAGATCAAAGTAACCATTTCTGATGAACAACACACACCTAGCTACGAAATCAGTTTTGCTGGTAAACAAGTCATTGCTAACTCAGCGTTAGGTCTTGTTTTTAAAGAACAACCGGCAATGAGCGAAGGTTACAAAATTAGCAGCCAAACCACTGACTCTGTAAAAAGCAGCTGGGAACAACCTTGGGGTGAACGCCAAACAGTGGTTGATAACCATAACGAAGTCGCTGTTACCTTTAAAAAGCCACAACCACAAGGTGGCACATTTACAGTACGTTTTCGCGCTTTTAATGATGGTGTCGGCTTTCGATACGAATTACCAAAGCAAGCTGGTTTTGATGATGTAGAAATCACCAAAGAGCTTACTGAGTTTGCAATTACAGACTCATCAGATGCAACGGCATGGTGGATACCAGCGCGTGGTTGGAACCGTTATGAGTATGTTTATAACACCACGCCACTACATAAAGCTGCACTTGTGCACACACCATTTACTTTAAAAAATAAAAATGGTGTACATATCAGTATTCACGAAGCAGCCCTTGTTGATTATGCCGGCATGGTTTTAAACCAACGTCGTGATGGTACTTTCCAAGCCGATTTAACACCTTGGTCAGACGGCGTAGCGGTTAAAAAGCACGGTGCATTTAATACCCCTTGGCGTACAATTCAAATTGGTGATGAAGCCGTTGATTTAATCAACTCAGATATCATCTTAAACCTGAACGAACCAAATAAACTGGGCGATGTTTCTTGGGTAAAACCGGGTAAATACGTAGGTATTTGGTGGGGTATGCACATCAATGAAAATACCTGGGGTAGCGGTAAAATTCATGGTGCAACCACTGAGAATACCAAATATTACATGGATTTCGCGGCTAAATATGGCTTCGATGGCGTACTAGTCGAAGGCTGGAATATTGGCTGGGATGGCGACTGGTTTTATAACGGTGATGTATTTAGCTTTACTCAACCTTATGATGATTTTGATATTGAAGAGCTGGCACGTTACGGCAAAGAAAAAGGCGTACAACTAATTGGTCATCACGAAACCTCAGGTAACGTAACAAATTATCGTAACCAAATGGAAGATGCATTTGCGCTATACGAAAAATCAAATGTAAGCCAAGTTAAAACAGGTTACGTAGCCGACGGTGGTAACATCAAACGCGTCGATGAGAACGGCATTGTCCGCAAAGAGTGGCACGACGGTCAGTTCATGGTAAACGAGTACCTATACAACGTGAAACTTGCTGCTGAGCATAAGATTAGTATCAATACGCATGAGCCAATAAAAGATACCGGCCTACGTCGTACATACCCTAACTGGATTGCTCGTGAAGGTGCCCGTGGCCAAGAGTTTAACGCATGGGGTACACCACCAAATCCACCTGAGCATATTCCAATGCTTGCTTTCACACGTATGCTTGCAGGCCCTATGGACTTCACGCCGGGTATTTTTGATATGAGCTTTAACGGTTTAGGTGCCGATACCAACCGCCCGCAAACAACCCTAGCGAAGCAATTAGCGCTATATGTTGTAATGTACAGCCCAATTCAAATGGCCGCAGATTTACCACGTAATTATTTAGCGAAGCCAGATGCGTTCCAGTTTATTCAAGACGTACCAACTGATTGGCAGCAAAGTATTGCACTACAAGGTGAAGTTGGCGATTTCGTTGTATTTGCACGTAAAGAACGCAAGCGTGATCAATACTCAGGTAACGACTGGTATCTAGGTGCTGTTACAGACGAAAAAGCCCGCACGCTAGAAGTGAAATTAGACTTTTTAGATAAAGGTAAAAAGTTTGAAGCGCAAATCTACCGCGACGGTGACAAAGCTGAGTGGGTTAATAACCCTTACGACTTAAAAGTAGAAAAACGCATTGTAACTGCTGATGATAAGCTAACGTTAAAGCTTGCCACCAGTGGCGGCACAGCGATTCGATTTAAAGCAATGTAAGTTGCTAGTACTTCATCACACAAGTTCTGACTAGTTGAGGGCACCATAAGCCCTCTCAAGTTTTTCACGAGCTGATTCAA
>NZ_JBPNYQ010000029.1:0-41500 GCF_051235485.1 Pseudoalteromonas nanhaiensis
TTATTGATTGAAAAAGATCAGTTACCTGAATTTAAGTAGGGGCAACTGATCAAAATATATGTGAAAGAGTACTAGTTACTTATTCGTGATGGCCGTGCTGCTGACCTTCATGTTGTTCAGGGTGTTTTACCCAGCCCGGAGGCCAATTCAAGTTAGAACCTGCATTACTGCGACTGCCTGATTCTGATTCACCATTTGTACCAGTTTCTGTACTTGTACTCGCTTGGCTACCTGTGTTGCTATCTCCACTATTTCTGTCTGGAGGAGGGGTGTTACCTGTGTTACTTGCGTCAGGAAGTTGAGTATTACCTGTATTGCTAGTATCAGGTTGCTGATTAGTCCCTGCATCAGTTAGTTTTGGTGGTTGATTTATTTTGGGAGGGTTTGTATTTGTTTCTGAAGGTATTAAATTGGTTTGGTGAGTCTCATAAGGCGTTGCTAATGCAATAATCATCATATTAGGAGTCACAAAAGAATGTTTTAATTCAGTTACATGATCCAAGGCATTGAGTACATTCAATCCGTTTTGACTATTTGCTTTTAAAAATAAAACAGGAAAAGCCTCATGACCAGTAAAATTAAAATAACCAGAGTGATTAACTAACTGAGCTGAAAATTGAATACCAAACTCTTCTGAAAATTGATTGGCAAGCCCGGGTAAATAGCTAGGGGCTTGACCAAAGCTTGAACTTGAAAGCTCATTTGGCTTTGCCAGTGCATCAGGTGAAGTTGCAATAACATCCTGATAAGCAAGGCCAATAGAGTGGATTCTATATAATAAGGTGGCTGCCTTAGATTCATTTACATAGCCTTGATAATTAGGCAAGGCGATTAAGGATAAGATCCCTATAATTGAGATGGCTACCATAAGCTCAACTAATGTGAACCCTTTACTTTTAAAAGAGTTGAGCTTTCCCAAAATCGTTGATTTCATTAATACAATTCACTATTTAAGTTATATCTTCTTAAATATAGACAAAATCATAGGTTTTTCATCTTAGTTTAATTTATATTTTTCGTAACTTAAGGATGGTTAATTAAGTAAATTCAATGTTCTACAGTATAGTTGTTTGATGGTTTTTCAGAGTTACTTTGCCAAACGATATGAGGAAAGGAAAAGTTGTTACATGAATTAAAGTCAATGAGGAAAATTGCGCTTTGGCAGGTTTTATTAACCTACCATAGCAAAGTGCTTTTCGAGATAACATTTAGCGCGCATGGCTATGTGGCTACTGACCTTTCTGGCAAGTTCTATTACTAATAATTCAAGTTGTTCACGGCTATAGCCAAGTATTACACAGCGCTTTAGTTGCTCACTAACTAAGCTGCTGGCATCGTCTAACGCAAATAATGCACCTAAAGAGGCAAGCTCAAATACCTTGTTGTTTTGCTGCTCTTTGTCAAAAGGCAGCTGACCCAATGTCAGTGCGGTTTTTAGTTGCTGTTCTGTGCGTTTGATAAGCAGCGAATTTGAACCTTGAATATCATCAAGTGAGTTTAAAATCTCTAGCGCCAGCAATGCTTTTGGCACCCCAGAATAAACACTAATATGCGGTAAAATATCACACAACTCTTGCATTGAAACGCCATCATTCAATGCGTGCTGACATGCTCGTTTTAACAAAGGCTTGTCATGAACGGTGACCAAAGCAGCGATCGCGACAAACACAAATAAATCCGTGTTGTTATGGTTCATAATTTCTCTTTTGATTTTAGATATTGAATGTATTGAGGTTTTGTAGCTTTGGCTGATTGCAAAGAGCATGCAATCGAAAAATTGAAAATACATTATGGTTGATGATGGCGATTTCTGCTTGCCATAAATGATTTAATTTTTGCCTAAAATAACGAACTGTTACCCAAAATGGTCCTAACCTCAAATTACGGTGATACACTTAATTGAGTATTTCTTAGAGGTAATCTAAATGCGTCAGGCATTAATAGAAGCGGTTAAAGCGATAGCGATTTCAGACGGTAATTTTGAAACAGCAATTCCAGAGTTATTGGTGTTCAGACGAAGCGAAGTTTCATTGCCGATGGCCTGCGTGTATGAATTAGGACTGGGTATTAGCTTGCAAGGCGCAAAGCGAGTGGTACTAGGTGAACATAGTTATGATTACACTGACGGCCAATCACTCGTGACCTCAGTCGATGTGCCTGTTGCCTCACATATTACTCGTGCTAGTAAAGAGCAGCCATTTTACGGCTTATATCTACGCTTAGATGCTCATGAAATAAGCCATATTGTTGCTGAAATGGAGTTCGCAGGGCAAGACAAGTTCCCTAAACATCAAGCTATGTCGGTGGTTGATACTGATAACGGCTTACTTGATGCTTTACTTAGGCTTATTCAACTCGACAATGAGCCACATTTAAAAGCTAATCTTGCGCCACTTATTAAAAAAGAAATTATATTGCGCTTGTTAAATAGTCCACACAGCCCTTATTTAAGGCAAATTGTGATGTCTGGTTCTGCCCATCAAAAAATAGCCAAGATCTTATGCTGGTTAAAAGAAAACTACACGAGTCAATTTTCAATTGATGATTTAGCCCGTGATGCGCACATGAGTCCGTCGAAATTCAGGCTACATTTTCGTGATGTGGTAAAGATGAGCCCATTGCAATACGTAAAAAACCTACGGTTGCAGGCGGCAAGGCAATTAATGCTTAATGAGCGAATTGATGTAGGCTCTGCGGCTTTAAAAGTGGGCTATGAGAGTCCATCCCAGTTTAGCCGCGAATACACACGCTTTTTTGGCAAGCCACCGATAAAAGATATTTCGGCACTTCGGTTACAACAAATAGCATAAAAAAGGGAGCGCTTAGCTCCCTTGTACTTAAAATCGTCTTTTTGGCATTCTCAGTTGTGAGTCAAACTCATCGGGGAATAAAATTGTGCCGTCGTCTTGGTCAGTGGGGAATACTGCAATCAGTAAATCATCTTGCTCAAGGCCCGGTGTCCAGCGGCTTAACCAGTCTTTTACAGGGATGGCTTTTGGTGTGCAGTCTTGCCATTCACCGGTTGCCCAACTTTGTGCAAATTCACGGCTAGGCCATACAGGCACGCAGTCGTCGTCTTCGTTTGAGAGCATGACGCAGCCATGTTCATCATTGAGGATCCACACTTGTTTAAACTCTTGAACCGTTTCAAACATATAAGCGAGTCGTTTCTTAGCGCCTAAGGCGAGTACAGCATCAAATTCAGTTTCAACACGTTTAGCAGTTGCATTATTCATGACAGGCTCACTCTTTTAGTTATACACAGCTACACCTTAATCATAAGGTGATAAATTAATATGACAAGTAAAGTTAATAGCTAAATTAATTTACTAATGCAGCGAATAGATCGTCAGCAAGTTGTTGTAGAGATTTTGGATCTTGATTTGTTAGTGCATAGGTACGAATACCGTATATACCCATTACTAAAAAGCGCGCCAACTGTTGAGCTGGCTTACTACTTTTAAATTCGTTGTTATCAAGGGCTTTTTGAATTTGTTCGGCGAGGGCATTCTCGTAGGCATTAAGGTTACCACGTAGCACAGTACAAATTTGTGGGTCATTGCCTTCAACCTCAGAAATACTCTTTGTAAGTAAGCACACCTTGGCAACTTCACCTTCAATACATTCATCAACAATCACTGTTAAGTAATGTTTGAGGGTCGATAAAATTGATTGTTGGTCATTAAAAAGGGCAGTAAATTGTTGGTTTCTGTCTTTTTGATATTGCTCGGTAGCGGCTAAGAATAAGCCTTTTTTGTTGCCATAAGCCGCGTAAATAGAGCCCGGATGAAGATGAGTCACTTCTTTTAATTTTTGCATACTGGTCTTCGCATAGCCATATTGCATAAAGGCATGCATGGCTTGGCGTAGTACAAATTCAGTATCAAATTCAGCAGTTCTCATTAAAGCTCCTCACGGTTTATAATACCAATCCGCAATAATACTTAGTCATTTTGAGGGATTAAACTTGTCGCTACCCGCGTTAAAAATTTCTGATTTAGAACAACTAAATAACGAAATTTTTGCCTTGTTATCAACGAGGTTTTCTTGCCTCAAAATAGACCACTTAATTAAGCGAATTGGTATAAACGAAGTTTACGTAATCTTGAACGATTATTCAAAATAAACCTTGAAGTATGTTTGTTTCGCCCTTATCTTGAATGTATGTTCAAGATAAGGATAAAACCATGACAACCGATTTACTTTCTCCATTTAAACTAAACGACAGTATTGAGCTGCAAAACCGTGTACTAATGGCCCCACTTACACGCTGTATGAGCGACGATAACCTCGTTCCAACCCAAGCGATGGTTGATTATTATGCGCGCCGTGCCGATGCCGGTTTAATTATTAGCGAAGCAACGATTATTCGCCCAGATGCTCAAGGTTACCCAAATACACCGGGTCTATTTACCAGTGAACAAATTCAAGGTTGGAAGAAAGTGACCGATGCTGTGCACGCGAAAGGCGGCAAAATGTTTGCTCAGCTTTGGCACGTAGGTCGTGTTGCACACCCTCACTTTTTTGGTGGTGATGTACTGGCACCATCAGCAATTGGTGTAGAGGGTTCGGTACCAAGAATGCGCGAGTTAACTTACGTTACCCCAAAAGCAGCAACCATTGAAGACATTCAAGGTTTAATTGCTGATTACGCTAAAGCGGCTGAAAATGCAATTGAAGCGGGTTTTGACGGCGTTGAAATTCATGGTGCGAATGGTTACTTGATTGATCAATTCTTACACTTTGCTGCCAATCAACGTGAAGACCAATACGGTCAAACACCAGAAAACATGTCACGTTTTGCTCTTGAAGTTGTTGATGCTGTAGTGGCAGCCATTGGTGCAGATAAAACAGCATTACGCTTATCGCCAGGTGCATATTTTAATATGACTGAAAGCGACGGTGATAAAGCAGTATTTGATTATCTATTACCAGCACTTGAAACACGAAACCTTGCGTACCTACACGTTGGTATTTTTGATGACAGCATGCGCTTTGCAAGTTTAGGTAATAAGTCGGCGTCTGAATATATGCGTGGTGCTTATAAAGGTACCTTGGTAGGGGTAGGTAGCTATAGCTTTGAAACAGCAAATCAAGCTATCGATAACAACCAATTTGATTTAATTGCGATTGGTCGCCCATTCATTGCGAACCCAGATTACATCAGTAAAGTTAAAAATGGTGAAGCGTTAACACCATATAGCGAAGAAATGCTGGCTGAGTTGATTTAAGCAAATCTAATAATATTGTCCAACCAACAAGCGCCCAGTTAATTTAACTGGGCGTTTTTCTAATACTTTCTTATTTATTAAACAGTTGAGTCTTAAATCTGCCATGAAAATGCATTAATTGTTTAACTGTTGTGTCAAAAATTTTGACCCTAAATGTCATACGCGCTCTGCATACTGTGCCCGCTTTTATATACGTAACCTTGGAAAAACAATGAGCACAGTAACTAAAAAAACAAAACTAAGCCTTGTAATCGCAACGCTTTTAGCAACATCGGCAAATGCAAACACCAATAACGAAATTGAAGAAATTACCGTTGTTGCAAAGCCAACCAGTTATGCAAATAACGTCATTGAACCTGCCATGCTTGAGCAACAAAGTTCAGTATCAAGTGTGTTAGCCGTGATTGATAACTTACCGGGTATCAGCATCAACGAAGGTGATGCATTTGGTGGTGACGATTGGTCAACCACCATTACTATGCGTGGCTTTAGTATCGATGGTAATCAACAGCAATTAGGTATGACGATTGATGGTATTCCTAATGGCGGTTCTAACTATGGTGGTGGCGCAAAAGCAAACCGTTATCTTGACAGCGAAAATTTAGCAACGGTTGAAGTAGGGCAAGGTACGTCTGATATTGCCTCTGCATCACTCGAAGCGCTAGGGGGGACTTTCAATTTTGTGAGTGCACAACCGAGTACTGAGCAAAGCACCACGTTTGCTTATACAACGGGCGATCATAATGCTAGCCGTTACTTTGTTAAACATGAAACCGGCACAGTGTTTGATAACACGCAAGCCTATATTAGCTATTCGCAAACAGACACTAGCCGCTGGATTGGCGATGGCAGCAATGGTGGTAAAGACAACCAGCACATCGAAGCTAAGTTTGTGTCAGATTTTAGCGATTTAACCGTAACGGGTCGTGTTTCGTATGATGATGTTCACGAAATTAACTATAACAGCATCAGCATTAGTGAGTTTGAACAAAACCCTGATTGGGATCGTTTAACTTGGAATTGGACTGGCGTGCCGCATTTTGATCAAATGTTTGCTGAGGGCTGGGGTACATTGCGTGAAAATACCCTTGCGTATGTAAAGTTTGATTACGCATTAGGTGCCACTTCAAACTTAAGCTTGTCGCCTTACTACCATAAAAATTCAGGTCGTGGTGATTGGATCCCGCCTTATTTAACGTCACCAGTTGATGGCGATGGTAACCCAACAACAATTGGTGGTGAAAACGCAGGCAGCTATGGCTTTACAGATAGCGACGGTAATCCACTTGCACCTGCTGCAGGTTGTACGGCAAGTTTAGAGTGGCCATGGTCATCTGGCCCAGGTTTAAACCCAGCCTGTTACCTAGATGATGCCATTCCGGTTATGTCGTATCGTCATACTCACTACAAAAAAGACCGCTTAGGTATGACCGGTGAGTACCAAGTAACGCTTGGCAATCATGATATTGAAGCCGGCTTTTGGTTTGAACAAACAGACCGCGATGAATCACGTGACTGGCATAAAGTTATTGATGCCCGTGTCTATCATCATTTTGACCAAACACCTTATTGGACACAGTACAAGAACACGTTTGAAACAGATACATTCAAATGGTACGTGCAAGACTCAATCAGTTTAGGCGATTTCACACTTAATTTGGGTGCTAAACAGTATCTTGTTGAACTGCAGCGTTATAACCATTTTGAAGATGAATATTCAGATAAGATCGACAGTGATTCAGACGTATTATTCAGCGGCGGTGTGTTGTATCAGCTATCTGCAAGCACAGAGTTATTTACCAGCTACAGCGAAAACTTTGCGGCAATTAAAGATGGCGTACTTGAACGCGATTCATCAACATTGACCGAAATTGAACCTGAAACAGCTGAAAACATCGACCTAGGTGTGCGTTACAGTGATGACCGTTTACGTTTAACGGCAACGGCTTACAGCATCGAATTTGATAACCGTATTACCTTTATTGCCCCGGGCAGTGATACCGATGGTATTGATTACACTATTGGCACGAACGGTTCTTACATCAACGTAGGCGGTATTGAGTCAACAGGTGTGGAGCTTTCTGCAAGCTATATGCTGACTGACAAATGGAACCTTTACACATCGTATACCTACAATAACTCTGAGTATCAATCGAACGATCCAAGTGCATATAACGGCGATGGTGAGTTACTTGATGAAGCATCTGCAAGCTTTAAAGCGGGTGATGAAGTGATTGACTCAGCACAAGATTTATTTGTGGTATCGGCAGATTATTACAGTGGTGATTTCCGCTTTGGTTTATCGGCTAAATACACCGGTGAGCGTTTAGGTGCATGGACTGATGAGCAAACCCGTACACGTAACAAGGTTGATGGCTACACCTTGGTTGATTTAAACATTGGTTATAACACCAGCCTTGATTCGGGTGTTTTTAAATCACTCGACCTTGCATTTGTGGTTAATAACCTGTTTGATAAATCATATCTAGCGGGTGGTACTGGTAATGGTTCAACCTACTTTATTGGTGCACCACGTACCGCAGCTTTAACACTTACTGCGCAGTTCTAATTAATAAGCGACGTTTTAAACAGCCCATCTTTGATGGGCTTTTTAGCAGGTGATATATGAAAAAAATAATTTTAGCGACGGCAGTGGTCGCAGCATCTTTTTTAAGCCTAAACAGTAAAGCTGCCGACAATGTTGTGCTCGTTACTCTTGATGGACTTCGCTGGCAAGAAGTGTTCTCTGGTGCAGATAAAAACTTAATTGATAACACTGATTTTGTTGCAGATACAGATGAGCTAAAGGCGCTTTTTTGGCGAGATGACCAAGCACAGCGTACTCAAGCGTTAATGCCATTTTTTAGTGAAACACTGGCAAAGCAGGGCGTTTTGATTGGTGATAGAACTCAAGGTTCATTTATGTCGGTAAGCAACCCGTGGTATTTCTCATACCCAGGTTACAGTGAAATATTAACCGGCATTGTAGATGAAAATATCGATAGCAACGATAAAGTGCCTAACCCCAATAAAACCATTTTAGAGAGTTTAAATTCTCAAACCGAGTTTAAAGGTAAAACCGCGCTTTTTGGTAGCTGGGATGTGTTTCCTTATATTGTAAATCGCGAACGAAGTGGAGTTTTTGTTAATGCTGGCTTTGAATCTTTTGAGGCGGTGAAATCAGCCGAAGTGACTCTGCTAAACCAAATGCAAAGCGAGATCCCAAGCCCTTGGCACAATGTTCGCCTCGACAGCTTTACCTACCGATTTGCCAAACAATATTTATTAAATAAACAGCCGCGTTTGCTGGTTATTAGCTTGGGTGAAACCGATGACTTTGCTCATAACGGTAAATACGATGCCTACTTAAAATCGGCTAAACAAAGTGATGCGTTTATTCGTGACCTTTGGCAAACAATTCAACAAACACCGGGCTATAAAGACAATACCACATTGATCATTACCACCGATCATGGCCGTGGCAGCCATGCTGATGATTGGCAGCATCATAGTTCGAAGCGTGCTCTAGCACGTTCAGAGCAAGCTATTAAGCACTTTCCAAATGGTATTGTTGGCTCTGAACACATTTGGCTAGCAGCCATCGGCCCAGATATAAAAGCAAAGGGCTTAATAAAGCCAAGCAATGAGCTCAAACAAGCGCAAGTAGCGGCAACTGTGCTGAGCATTTTAGGTGTAAATCGTCAGCATGTTAATCCGAAAATGGCGGCGCCGATTAAGGAGATTTTAAAATGAGTTTAACGCTTAGTTTTTTTAGAAGCACCTTATCTGGGTTAATCCTAGTTAGTAGTGTGAGTGCGATTGCTGCGCCAAGTAAAATTTTGTTTGGCTCATGTGGTCATCAAGACAAAGCTATTCCAATTTTTGATGCCATCAACAAAGAGCAAGCGGATTTATTTATGTTCCTTGGCGATAACATTTATGGTGATACAGAAGATATGTCGGTACTTGCCGATAAATATCAACGCTTAGGACAAAAGCCGGGCTTTAAAACATTACGTGCGAATACCCCGATAATAGCCATGTGGGATGACCATGATTATGGCGAAAATGACGCTGGTAGCGAATACCCAAAAAAGCAGCAGTCACGAAAAATCATGCTGGATTTTTGGCAAGAGCCTGCGGATTCTGCTCGCAGGACTCGTGAAGATGGTATTTACACTTCGTACACGTACGGTGAAGGTGAGCAAACTGTAAAAGTCATCATGCCAGATCTGCGTTTTAATCGCGCACCGCTGAATCATGTATCGGCGATGACCTACCAACTTGAACGTAAGCCCGCAAAACAAGGGCCTTATAGCCCAACAACCGATAAAAACGCCTCTATGCTTGGTGAAAAACAATGGCAATGGCTCGAGCAAGAGCTTAAGTCAGACGAAAAGATAAAAATCATTGCCTCAAGCTTACAGCTATTGGCTGATTTTACAGGCTGGGAGTCATGGGCTAATTATCCAGCTGATAGTGAGCGTTTATTTACGCTTATTAAAAAGCATAAAGTAAACGGTGTAATTATTGTCAGTGGCGATACCCACTGGGGAGAGTTGTCTAAGTATCAACAAAACCTAGATTACCCACTTTATGAGATGACCAGCTCTGGACTAACAGAAAAGTGGAAAGATGTTAGCCCCAATAAACACCGTGTGGGTGATTACACTCATGAGGTTAACTACGGCGATTTAACAATCGATTGGCAAAAAGCAGATCCTACCATTCGTATTGCGCTTAAAGGTATTAAGGGAGATGAGATAATGCACACCGAGTTCGCGTTATCGACGATAAGCCCATACCAGTAAATATTGCCTGTAGCGCATACCCGTAATACGTACCCGCAGCTCATGGCAAACATGGAATTAAGCCTTGTTTGCGGGTATTTCTCTCTATCCCATCTAATTAAAATATCTTACACTGTGTCAATTAGTTAGTTTCAAGCAAGGACAGTGTAAAGTGCTGAATATAATTCAATCAAATCGCATGGAAGCACTGCAAGCGCGGTTTCACGCTCTTCTTAAAGTTAATCCGTTAACGAGCCCTTTTAAAAAAGAAATTGTGCTCGTGCAGTCACCGGGTATGTCGCAGTGGCTAAAAATAGGTTTAAGTGAACACTTAGGGATTGCTGCTCAGGTCGACTTTCCGCTGCCTTCGAGTTTTATATGGCAGCTTTACCAACAATTATTGCCAGATGTACCCAGTGAATCACCGTATAACAAAGCTAACCTTGCTTGGAAGCTGTTTGCGATTTTACCAAACTGCATTGATGAGCCGCTGTATTTACCACTGAAAACCTATTTAGATGGTGACAGTGAGGGGCAAAAAACCTTTGCCTTGTGCGAGAAAATTGCCGACGTTTATGACCAATACTTAATGTATCGCCCCAATTGGATTACCACTTGGGAGCAGGGCATTGATGAGCTTGATGATGTTGATGTGGGCATTGCGCCATGGCAGCCAGATCTTTGGCGCAAGCTGGTGGCGCACAGTAAAGAACTTGGGCAAAGCCAATATCACCGCGCCAACATGCAAGACAAACTCCTTGCAGCCCTTGAAAAAATGGACGCAAGCCTATTACCTGAGCGTATTAGTTTATTTGGTATTTCTGCAATTGCGAGCAGCCAGCTTGAAGTGTTTCAGGCCATTGCGAAAAAAACGCAGGTATTTTTGTTTTTCTTCAACCCCAGTGAGCATTACTGGGGCGACACACTGGATGAAAAAACAGCAGCCAAAATTGCTGCTAAATATGCCAAACGCCCTCAGTTACAAGCACTTGAAGACAGCGCTAAAAACCCTGATCACGAGTACTTTTTTATTGGTAATCCGCTACTCTCGTCGTGGGGTAAATTAGGCCGAGATTATTTTGAGCAGTTACTACAACTGGATGCGCAGTGGCTAGACGGATTCGATAACGATTTTGATCAAAGCTTGTTATCGCAAATTCAGTCTGAAATTTACCAATTAGCCTTTAAGGGCGAATCACTTACGCCTAATAAAGAATGGTTTATTAATGATGAGGGCAAACTGCCAATTCAGGCAGATGACACCAGTATTGTGCTGAGTGATTGTCACACGCCTCTTCGTGAAGTAGAAAGACTACATGATTACTTGCTCAATCTATTCAATGAAAATAAAGCGCTAACACCCAAAGATATTATTGTTATGATGCCAGATGTTGGCACATACAGCCCGTACATTGAGGCGGTGTTTGGTGGTGCCGAAGGGCGACGCTTTATTCCTTATGCGTTAGCTGATTTAGCCATAGAGCAAGAAAAGCCAGTACTTAGCTCGTTTGCTAGTTTAGCCGATTTACCTTATTCACGCTTTGGTGTGTCTGACATCCTTGATTTACTGCAAGTCACGCAAATTGCCGAAAAGTTTAACCTCGAACCCCATGAATATGAGCAAATTGGTTTTTGGCTTGAACGCGTTGGCGTTAAATGGGGCTTAGATGCCGCCCACAAAGACAGTTTTGGTTTACCCGCAATAGATTTAAATACCTGGCAACATGGCCTAAACCGCTTGTTACTTGGCGTTGCACAACGGGATGAACAATTGCCGTTTTCGGGTATTTACAGTGCCGATGAAGTTGAAGGCATGGCATTGAATACCTTAAATAAACTCATTGAATTTATTGATGTACTGGCCCGTTATAAAGCCAAGCTGCAAGCTGATGCACCGCTTAACGAAAAAGCAGCAATTCTAAAAGAATTGTTAAGCGCTGTGTACAGTGATGAAGGCGAACAAAGCTGGGATTTATTAGTGCTGCAAAAAGTGCTCGATACACTGATTAAGCATTATGATAATGGCGATTACCAACAAGCCGTTTCGCAGCGCATTGTAAGTTACCTTGTAAAACAAGGTATTCAAGAAAAAGGCGTAGGGCAGCGCTTTTTAGTGGGGCAAGTTAACTTTTGTACGCTGATGCCAATGCGTGCAGTGCCATTTAAAGTAGTGTGTATGCTAGGTTTAAATGATGCGGATTACCCGCGTACCGTTCAGCCAATTGGTTTTGACTTAGTACCATACTCAAAACGCCAAAAAGGTGACCGCTCTCGCAAACTCGACGATCGTTACCTGTTTTTAGAAGCTATTTTAAGTGCCCGTGAGAATCTATACATCAGTTATATTGGCCGTTCTTGCTTTGATAACCAACCAAGAATGCCCTCAACCTTAGTGAGTGAGCTTTTAGAATACATAGCCCGTAGTTTTGAGTTTGCTGATCAAGACACTCACTTAGAGCTACCAGAGGCGCTAATTAATTATCAGCACTTACAGCCATTTAACCCAGCTTATTATCTGACCACTAACAAAGAAGGTAATAAAAGCCAAACTGATGGCGAGCAAAAAGCAAACAAACCACTAGCCACACAATTACACAGCTATAACCCAGTGTGGATGCCAACTCAAGCTGTTAACCCTGAACCTCAGCAAGCGCTTAGTGTCCAGCCAGAAAGCAGTGTTGAATTAACTCAGTTTATTCGTAGTATTTGCCAGCCGCACGAGAGCTTTTATCAGCAAAGTTTGGGTTTACGCCTACCGCAATTTAACGACATTGCAAAAGATGAAGAGCCATTTAGTTTAGACGCATTACGTCGCTACTTTTACCTTGACGAAATTCTCGAAGCGAGCATTCAAGAAATTCCTCTGAACCAAGCGCAAATAATGCAGCGCGGTGAGTTACCTCAAGCCCATGTTGGCGATCTTGTATTTGAAAGTATGCAGCACCGAGTTGATGCGCTTGCAGGGCAAGTGAAAGCACATATTCAAGGTGATGAAGCATTACCCGTTGAAGTAAATATTAAAATTGCCAATACCACACTAGAAGGTTGGTTTAATTATATTTATGGTCAAAAACAGGTGTTTTATCGCACCGCCAGTATTAAAGCAAAAGATGTTATTCGTGGCTTTGTGCATCATTTAGCGGCGCAAATAATGGGTCAGCCTGTTGAAACCCTTATTCTTGGCTTAGACAAGCAAATTAGTTTTTCACCCTTGTCAGAAAAGGATGCCCGCAAGTATTTAAACGATTGGTTCTCGCTTTATGAAACGCTTTTAACTCGCCCAGTGGCGTTTTTTCCGGTCAGTGGTTACGAGTACATAAAAACAGATAAAGATATGGTCAAAGCAAACAATAAATTCGCGCCGCAATACATAGGCATGGGTGAGGGTGAAAATCCGTATATTCGTTTAACCATAAAGAGCCTTAAAGACTGTGAAGAAGAGTTTATAAAATGGAGCGAGCTGCTGTTATCGCCACTCGTTGAATTAGCACAGGAGGCCGATCATGCAAACACTTAATCCAATGAGTATGGCGCTGTGTGGGCAAAGCCTTATTGAAGCCAGTGCCGGTACAGGTAAAACCTATACAATCACAGGTTTGTATTTACGGTATTTGTTGGGCTTACAAAAAGCGACCGGGGAAGATCAACAATTAAATACGCCGCTTAGTGTAGAGCAAATCCTAGTGGTGACCTTCACTGAGGCCGCCACCCAAGAAATTAAAGACCGTGTGCGAGCGCGTATAATCAATGCCAGAGATGCTCTGCTTGGCAAAGAGCCCGATGATGAGCTGATTGAGCAAGTAATTGACGAGGTAACTGACAAACACGCCGCATTTGATTTGCTAGACGCCGCGGCAAAGTCGATGGATGAAGCCGCTATATTCACCATTCATGGCTTTTGTCAGCGAATGCTGAAACAACATGCTTTTGAGTCTGGGGTGGCGTTTAACTTAGAGTTTATTTTAGATGAGCGTGAGCTTATTCAAGAAACCCTTAATGACTTTTGGCGTGCTTTTGTTTACCCACAATCAAAAGAGCGCACGCAAGCAATTACCGATATTTTCCCAGTGCCTGCATCACTGTATTTACAGGTGGTGAGTTTACTCAATAAACAAGGGGCAACAATTACCCCCGAGTATGACCTTGATGAAATATGGCAAGCACGCGATAACTTTGTGGCAAAAGTCCCGGCATTTAAAAAGGCGTGTCGTGAGAGTGAGTTTATTAATGCTGTAAAAGCGTCTGATTTAAGTGGCTCAAAAACCCCAGGGCGAAAAAACAGCCTTGCAGCGCTTGAAGAATACTTAAACAATGACGAGTTGTTTTTTGTATTTGGTACTAATAAATACTCGTTTGAAGTGTGGAGCACAGAGAATTTAAGCGACCCTGCAAATTACAAGAAAAACGGTAGCTTACTCAGTCACGAAATGCTGGCTCGGTTTGATGAAATGGCGCAACTTAGTAGCCTTATCAATAACGGATTGAATATTGCGATAGTGCAATACGCAGCTAAATGGGTCGCAAATGCATTAGTTAAACGCAAGCAAGAACAAGGTGTTATTACTCCAGATGACTTACTGAGTAACTTGCATCAGGCGCTTTTAAGTGAGCAAGGCCAAGCATTAAGTGAAAAAATTGCCGCCTTGTTTCCGGTTGCCATGATTGACGAATTCCAAGATACCGACCC
Organism: Pseudoalteromonas nanhaiensis; assembly: GCF_051235485.1. NCBI lineage: Bacteria > Pseudomonadati > Pseudomonadota > Gammaproteobacteria > Alteromonadales > Pseudoalteromonadaceae > Pseudoalteromonas > Pseudoalteromonas nanhaiensis. Next base: position 14,709 of record NZ_JBPNYQ010000029.1, read on the forward strand.
AGTTCAATATGGCATTTTTAGCCGTATTTATGGCATTAAAAACACCACCCTTGCCATGATAGGTGACCCAAAACAGGCTATTTATGGTTTCCGTGGTGCAGATATTTTTACTTACATTGGCGCAAAACAAGCCGTAGCAAAAGACAAGCAATACACCCTAGATACCAACTATCGCTCAAGTGAAGGGGTTGTTGATAGCGTAAACCGCTTATTTTCTAAAAATGACAATAGCTTTATTTATAACGACGCAATCCCATTTCAAAAGGTTAATGCGAAGGGAAAACGGCAAGACAAAGCGTTTTTAATAAACGGTGAAATGCCAAGTGCATTTGAATTTTCGGTTTTTGTTGATGAATACGCCGAAGCCAACAACAAGCCAACCAGCAAAGGGGTGGCTCAACAAGCATTGGCTTTGCAATACACGAAAAAAATCACCGAGCTACTCAAGCAAGCTGATGCAGGCGCTGCAACCATTGCAGGAAAACCTCTTACTGCCGCTGATATCTGTGTGTTAGTGCGTGACCGAAACGAAGCACAGCTGATGAAAGCCGCACTGGCAGAAGCCGCCATTGCCAGTGTGTATTTATCGCGAGATAGTGTTTTTAACCAAGAGCTTAGTCATCATTTACTGAACTTTTTAACGGCATTGCATGGACAGTATGATGAATCATTACTGCGCGGTGTACTTGCCGGGCCATTGTTTTGCTTAAGCTACAACCGCATTTATGAGCTTCACGAAAATGAAAGTGCGTGGCAAGAACATTTAAACTTTTTTGCTCAGCTCGCTCATATTTGGCATAAACAAGGCGCTATGGCGATGCTCGAGCGTTTATTAAGCCATAATCAGCTCGCAGCGCGTTGGCAAGGTTTAGGTTACAACGTTGAACGCTGGCTCACCGATTTCCGCCATTTAGGGGAAATCTTACAGCAAAAGCAAATTGAGCTTGAGGGCACCCACAGATTGTTGCGTTGGTTTGCGCAAAAAGTTAGTCAACAAGATGGTGAAGCGGTGCAAGTACGCCTAGAAAGCGATGCTAATTTGGTGAAAATTGTCACCATGCACGCCTCAAAAGGCTTAGAGTACCCGATTGTATTCATGCCGTTTGCCTGTGGCTATCGCGAAAGCAAAGAAGCCCTTTACCATAAAGACGGTAAGCTGATTTATGACCTTGCTAAAAGTGACGAGGCAATGCAAAAAGCAGAGCAAGAGCGCTTAGCTGAAGATTTACGCTTACTTTATGTGGCGCTGACCCGTGCCGTACATTTTTGTTCTGTGGGTATGTATAACATTTCGCAAGGTCGTAGTGCTCGCCCTGGTATTCAAAGTACCAGCATTGGCCATGTATTATTTGCAGGGTTAGAGATCATATCGGGCGATGAATGGCGCGCGTTGTTACAACAATTTTGTGAAGGCTCAGCGCACATGAACTATGAGGCGTTTAGCCAAGCAGATGAGCTTGAAAAGTTAACATTTGCTGGAGCTGACATTGAGCAAGAATATCAAGTTAATACTGTAAAAGCAGACATTCAGCGTGATTGGCGCTCAACCAGTTTTAGTAGCTTGACTCTTAAAAAGCATACTGACCATATTGAGCTTGGTCGCAGTGATGAAGACCACGAAAAAGATGAATTTTTAGCCCAAAATGCCAATGCTTTAACTCCTTACAGCTTCCCTAAAGGGGCTAAGCCTGGTAGTTGTTTGCATGAAATTTTTGAGCAATTAGACTTTACCGACCCTTATGCGTTAAAGCGTCCAGCCAGCGAACAAGATGACCATGCACTTGATAAAGTGATCAAAACGTTATTCGAAAAATACCATATTGATGATAGCTGGCAGGAAATGACCGAGCAGTGGATCCTTGCTGCGCTGAATTGCCCATTGAACGATAAAGGGCTTAGTTTATCAGTACTTGAGCCTGATACCTGTTTGGTCGAAATGGAATTTAATTTACCGCTGTTATCGCTCTCAAGCGATAAGCTTAACCAAGTGTTGGTAAAACATTTTAACTTACCTGGGCAGCTCGACTTTAGTGAGGTACAAGGCTTACTAAAAGGCTTTATAGATTTAATATTTTGCTGGCAGGGTAAGTATTATATTCTTGATTATAAATCGAACTTTTTAGGCAACAGTGCGGCTGATTACCAACATGAGCAACTAGAACAAGCCATGACCAGTCACCAGTATCATTTGCAGTATTTAATTTATACCGTAGCACTGCACCGTTTATTAAAACAACGTATTCAAGATTACGATAGCGACACGCATTTAGGCGGTGTTTACTACACCTTCTTACGTGGTATGAGCGAAGGGCAAGGGGTGTATTTTAATCAGCTAACAAAACAGCAAATAACTGAGCTTGATAGCCTATTCGCACAAGGAGCCATGCTATGAGTCAACTGACATTCGGCTTTGATGACCATGAGCCAAACGAGCCAGTGAATAAGCAACCACAGCAGCCAGAACAACATGCCCAAAGCGATTCAGCGTTACCTGCCACAGAACTTAAAACGCAGCCTTTACTGAGTTATTTGCTGGAGGCAAAACGTATTCGCTTGGTTGATGTTAAACTCGCTGAACTATTGACTGGTTCAGAAACAGTTACCGGCTCACAATCGTTGATAGAGAATAACGATGCAGCGCACAGTGAGGTTTTTTACCTGATTTTATTGCTTGCGGTAGCGCAGCAAAGTCAGCACAGCTGTTTAGAGCTCGCGAATATAAACTGGCAAAATCCGTTTGAAATTAAACAGCAAAGCTTAGCTGATGCCAGCATCGCAGCCCCTGATGTTTTAACACCGTTTGCGGCAGAATTTGGCCTTACTGAGGCTGTTAATAAACTAGTGAATGCTGATTGTGTAGGGGACGACAAGCCACTGCTATTGTTTGCGAATAAACTTTACTTTGCCCGCTTGGCAGAATACGAAACCACTCTGGCATCGCGTTTACATCATTTAGCAACGAAAGAGCTGACCCTAGATGAAGCCGCATTAACGGCATTACTTGAGGTGTATTTTCCTAGCAGTGAACATACACCCAACCCAAGCGATCCTATTAAAACATTAAACTGGCAAAAAGTAGCCTGTGCGATTGCTGCAACAAAAGGTTTTAGTGTGATCACCGGTGGCCCGGGTACCGGTAAAACCACCACTGTAACTAAGCTATTGGCCATATTACAATCCTTGTATGCCAGTGCACCGCTAACAATAAAGCTGGTTGCACCGACAGGTAAAGCGGCAGCTCGTTTAACCGAGTCGATTTTAGGGGCAAAGCAAAAGCTTAGTATGATCCCTGATAATATCGCGCCGCTTATCCCTGAGAGCGCACAAACGATTCACCGTTTACTGGGCGTTATTCCGCATACCAATAAATTTCGCCATAACAAGCGTAACCCACTGCATTTAGATGTACTGATCATTGATGAAGCATCGATGGTTGATTTGTCACTTATGGCAAAACTCATCGAGGCATTACCGAGCCATGCAAGGCTTATTTTACTGGGTGATAAAGACCAATTAGCCTCGGTTGATACGGGCAGTATTCTTAGCGACCTCTGCCAAGGGTTAGAGCTTGGCAAAATGCCTGATTACAGCAGTGAAAGAGCAGCGCAGCTTAATCGCGTTTGTTTTCATAATCAGAGCGAGATACCCGCGGCGAGCAGTCATTTTGTACTTAACGATTGTATTGCGTTTTTACAGCAAAGTTATCGTTTTGATGGCAGCAGCGGCATTGGTCAATTAGCACAAGCTGTAAATACCAATAACACTGGCTTACTGGGCTATGTAGAGCAAACGATTAATCAAGGTGACTTTAAAGACCTTAAACTTAATTACAGCGTAATTAGTAAACCGATTGAGCAATTTGTGCAACAAGCGGCGTTGCAATACCACGATTATTTGCAACTTATACAACAAGGGGCAAGTGTTGCCAGTGTGCATAAAGCATTTTCGCATTATCAGTTACTAGCTGCCGTCAGAGAGGGTGATTACGGTGTAAATAGCCTTAATCAGCGTATTGAAAAAGCACTGGCTCAACAAGGTTTAATTTCGCCATACCAAAGGCATTATGTGGGTATGCCAATTATGATCAGTCAAAACGACTACCAGCTAAAACTGTTTAATGGCGACATAGGTATTTTAATGCATGATGAGCAAGGTCAGTTAAAAGCCATGTTTGTTGATGAACAAGAAAATATTCGCGCCTTTTCGCCCGCACGTTTACCTGCTCACGATAAAGTGTATGCCATGACAATTCATAAGTCGCAAGGCTCTGAATTTGCTTACACTGCAATGATTTTACCACCAATAAAACAGGCTAATCAGGGCATTAACAGGCAATTGGTCTATACGGGGATCACCCGTGCGAAAACCACATTTGAGCTGGTGGCCGATAAAAATGTATTGCTTATGGCGATGAATAAATCTGTTACTCGTGCATCAGGTTTATACGATAGATTAAAACATGAAGCTAGTTAAAGTAACGAGTGAGCAACTCAACGAGTTAATGGGGTGGTTTAACACAGAGGCAGAACTGCGTATTTGGTCTGGGCCATTTTTTAGTTATCCATTTGATACGCAAAGCTTTAAAAACGATTTAAACCTAGATAAGCTGAATTCTTACGCGCTGGTTAATGACGAAGGCCGCATGTTAGGGTTTGGGCAATACTATTTACGCGAAGGGCGTTGCCATTTAGGGCGGCTAGTTATCGCGCCAAGCGAGCGTGGTAAAGGTCTTGCAAAAGTGTTGATAAACTTACTAGGAGAGCAGGGCAAACAGCAGTTGCAGTGCGATAGCTTGTCTTTGTTTGTGTATACCCACAATACCCTTGCTAAAACAGCCTATGAAAAACTGGGTTTTATACAAACCCAGTATCCAGAGGACATGCCACTCGATGGCTGTATTTATATGACTTGCTAAGAGCGTTTAAAGCTGCTTTTACGAAACAGATTAGGTTGCCAGCCAAAGTGTATGGCGCCTAATCTTAAACATACCGTCACAGCAAATGCGCCAAGAATGCACCAAATATAACTCACCTCAAGGGTGAATAAAGCCGCGTAAGTTAATCCGCCAGATAAGCAAGCGGTTGAATAAAGTTCTTCGCCCATTACTAAAGGCACTTCTCGGCAGATCACATCACGCATCAGGCCACCAAAAATACCTGTGGTCATACCAATGGTGATGGCTACAACCATATCTGCGCCGCCAATCAGTGCCTTTTCGATACCGATAATGTTGAAAATCGCCATCCCTACAGCATCCATTAATAGCATGGTGGTGTTACTTAAATCGGGTAAGTGACGAATAGATAAAATAGAGGCGAATATGGCTATATAAGTTGCGTACAAATAATCGGGCTGAGCTATCCAAAATACTGGTTTGTTAAGCAATATGTCTCGAAGTGTTCCACCACCCAGAGCTGTGACTGTGGCAACAACCACCACACCAAAACCACCGACACTTTTTTCATGGCCCAGCAAGGTGCCAGAAATAGCAAAAAACGCTACACCGATAATGCTTAAAAAATGAAAGTATTCAGATGTCATGGGGCTTCCTTACCTGTTTATAGTAATCTAACCCTAGCAAAATGAACTTTATTGATGCTGAACAGCTAAGAAAATAGGGCGGGTAGTGATGTCACCCGCCGGTAAGAAAATTATTATTATTTTAGGTAATCAACCACTAATTGCGTCATTGCATTTACGCCAAGCTGTAAAGCTTTTTCGTCTGCAAAAAAGTGTGGTGAGTGGTTACTAGGTGCTGTAACTGCATCTTGACCTTTTGGTGTGACACCTAAGAAAAAGAACATGCCTGGTGTTTCTAAGGCGTAGTAACTAAAGTCTTCGGCACCTGTGATAAGTGGTGTTGTAATCAGGTTTTCTTTACCAACTACACCAGCAAGTGTTGGTGTCATTTTCTTGGTTAATTCAACATCGTTCACTGTTACTGGGTAACCATGGTCAATGTGAACATGTGCTTCTGCGCCACCTGATTCAGCTACCATCTCAGCGGTTTTAGCTAAACGTTTTTTTATGTCAGCACGCATTTCTTGGTCAAAGGTACGAATTGTGCCCACCATTTCAACTTCATCAGGGATGATGTTGTTACGCACACCGCCATTAATGGCACCAAATGAAACCACAGAAGGCGCTTTGGTCACATCAACTTGGCGAGAAGCGATGGTTTGTGTTGCCATAATAATTTGTGATGAAGCTACAATTGGGTCAACCCCATTCCAAGGACGTGAGCCGTGAGTTTGGCGGCCTTTTACTGTGATTGTAAACTTGTCGGCGCTGGCCATTAGCGGCCCTTCACGAAAACCAATTTGTCCGGTATTAAGTGAGCTGGTTACGTGTAAACCAAACACGGCTTCTGGCTTTTCTTTAAATAAGCCTTCTTTAAGCATAAGCTCAGCACCACCTTCTTCGCCATCAGGTGCACCTTCTTCAGCAGGTTGAAAAATAAACAGAATATCACCTGCTAGTTGATCTTTAATTTTTACTAAAGACTCAGCGGCCGCCATTAAAATAGCCACATGGTTATCATGACCACAGGCATGCATTACGCCAACGGTATTACCTTTGTACTCTGTTGTTTGCGTTGACGCGAAAGGTAAGTCTACTTGCTCTTTCACAGGGAGTGCATCCATATCAGCACGCAGGGCAATAAGCGGGCCTTTTTTACCCCCTTTAAGTTTGGCAACCACACCGGTATGAGCCACACCTGTTTGAACCTCAAGGCCTAACGAACGTAAATGCTTAGCCACGTATTTGGCTGTTTCAAACTCACGATTACTAAGCTCTGGATATTGGTGTAAATGACGGCGCCATTTAATGACCTTTTCGCTGACGCTTTTATTGGCAGATTTAAGTTCAGTATTAATATCACTAGCAAATGCAGGGGTCGAAATCGCACTGATAAGTAGGCTGGTCGAAAGTAGTTTGTTTAACATCCCGTATCCTTTTATTATTAGTTACTAATTATTTAATCAATGTAAAGTATAACCACTTGAATGAACAAGACCTTTCGGTAATTAACCAAGACAAATGGTTTAAAAATCGCACACAATTATTTAAAGACAAGCTAGTTAAACATGCTAAATTAATCACCTTAAAGGCAGGTGATGCATTGTTTTTGCGTGGTGATGAAAATACCGGTCTGTATTGTGTTATTAATGGCGTGCTTAGAGTTTCTGGGGTTAATAGCCAAGGCAAAGAAGCGGTGCTTAGTTTTGTAACCAGTGCGATGTGGTTCGGTGAGGTTGCTTTGTTTGATGGCGGTCGACGCACCCACGATGTGTATGCACAAACTGTGGTACGGCTACTACACGTGCCTGAGCGGGCATTAACTCAGTTATTACAAGAGCATCCCGCTTATTGGCATGATTTTGGGCTGTTGCTTACCGATAAAGTGCGAAGCCTGTTTGACTCCTTAGAAGATCACGCACTCCTTACAGCAAAGCAAAAGGTGAGTAAGCGGTTATGTATGCTTTATCAGTCGTCACTCCAAAGCTGTTTGCCGCTTACCCAGCAACAACTTGCCGATATGACCTATTTAACACGGCAAACCATTAATCAAATATTACAATCCCTACAAGCTGATTCAATTATTAATCTTAAATATCAATCAATTGAAGTAATTGACATCGAAAAATTACAATCTCAATGCTAGTTTGGAACTAAAATTGCTACAAAGTTGTAATCAAGCTTAAATGGAAGACAACTTGTGGCAATAACATTTCATAATCAATATAACCCTTATCACGCTTCGGCTGCTGCTAAGCTGTCGCAAACAACTCGCCTCGATGATGTGAAGGCCATGCATACGCCTGCATCTTCAGCACAGCAACTTTTACAAAAGCAGTCTGAGCCCAGTTCTTTTTTAGCACAGGCGCAAGAAGCCTTGGTTTATCAGCGACTCGGGGTTGATAAAGAGAAAATTGACGAAATAAAAGCGCAAATAGAAAAACTTGCCGAACAAATGCAGCAACAAGGTGCCGACACCAAAGCACTGCAAGAAAAAATGAATGAACTGCAAGGAATGCTTGATGAAGAATATCAAAAAGGACGCGAACGCATGGATATGCAGCCAGAAGCTGAAAAAGGCAAGGTCATCGATGCGTTGGTTTGATGTGTAAGTTTAATATAGCCATTTTAAAATGTCGGCTAGTTGACATTCTTGACGGTGAATTTTCTGCTAATCTGAATTTTGAACACAGTTTTGGCAGGAAAAATAATGAAAACATTAAAACAACAACTGACAAATTACGCTCTCTATCACCGCTCTAAACGTAATATTTACACCCATTTTATTGGCATCCCATTAATTGTATTTGCGATTATTTGTTTATTGCAACGAGTCACGCTTATTTCAGAGCCTGCTGTTATCTCCTTGGCAACCGTGGTGATTGTACTTAGCTGTCTTTATTACTTGATGCTAAGTTTATCAATGGGGTTAATTATGGCTGTATGCTTAAGTTTGTTGAGCATTGCCGCTGAGCCCGTGGTGTCACTTGACGTGGAATTATGGCTAGCGGTAAGTATTGGTAGTTTTGTTGTAGGTTGGGTATTTCAGTTTGTTGGCCATTATTTTGAAGGTAAAAAGCCAGCCTTTGTTGATGATTTAATTGGTTTAGTAATAGGGCCTTTATTTGTATTAGCTGAGTTATTGATTATGCTTGGTTTTTATAAAGATATTGCTGAACATATCGAACAACATGCAGGCCCTAACAAAGCATAACAACAATAAAAAGGAACACATATGCAATTAAATGGTAAAACAGTTTGGGTAACTGGGGCATCTTCTGGAATTGGTGAAGCACTTTGTGAGCAATTAGCTGCAAAGGGCGCAGTGCTGATATTGTCTGCTCGTAATGAAGAAAAACTCAACGCTCTAAATACAAGGCTCGGTGGCAATCATCATGTGGTTGCGCTAGATTTGGCAAAACCTGAAGCCTTACTTGAAGATATGCCCGCAGTGATTGAGCGAATTGGTCGCATTGATGTGCTTATCAATAACGGTGGGGTGTCGCAGCGCAGTTTATTTTTAGAAAATGAATTCACTGTGTATCGCCAACTGATGGAAGTAAACTACTTTGGTTTAATAGCTTTAACCAAAGCGGTAGTACCGCAAATGGTTGAACAGGGTATGGGCATGGTCGTTTCAATTAGCAGTGTAGCGGGTAAAGTCGGTTCAAAGTTCAGAACAGGTTATTCGGGTTCTAAATACGCGGTAGTGGGTTTTATGGATTGCTTAAGAGCAGAGTTAGCCGACAAAAATATAAAATGTTTAACCATTTGCCCAGGTTCAATTAAAACTGCAATTGCCCATAACTCGCTAGATGGCCAAGGTAAGCCACAAAATAAACCCGAAGAATCAATCGAAAACGGCATGGATGTGGCAAAAGCGGCTGCAAAAATGATTAAAGCCATTGAAGCCGAGAAAGATGAAGTTGTGATTGGAGAAGGGATTAGCGGTTTAGCGCCAACGATTAAACGCTTCTTTCCAGGGTTTTTTAATCGTTTAACAGCAAAAATGAACTACAGGTAATTTCGCTTAGTAAGCATATAAATAATTATCATTAAACAATGCGCACATGAGTTGCGCATTTTTTATACCAGGCGAACGTTTTTTTATCATTTTTATCGAGAAAAGGCACTAGTTTGCTATGGTTAAACAGGGATGGATTAGCATACAATGGGGCAAAAGTAGTCCAAACAAGAGAGAACAACAATGGCCGCATTTGGTACTGTATTTATGCCACAAATGATCCAAGCACGTTTTGCTGATAACTCATGGAGTGAAAGCGCGCTGGTCCCATCTGATAAAATCGAATTACATGCGGGTGCACACGTATTACATTACTCAAGCACCTGTTTTGAAGGATTAAAAGCGTTTCGTCACGAAGATGGCTCGGTCTATATCTTTCGTATGGATGCTAACATTGCTCGTATGAAGCAAAGCTCTAAATTACTAAACTTACCTGACTTTGACGAAAGCATGCTTGAGCAAATGATCAAAGACATTGTTAAAGAGTATGCAGACGAAACACCAGCACCGCCGGGGTCTATGTATATTCGCCCAACTCACATTGGTACAGAAGCCGCAATTGGTAAAGCCGCTGCACCGTCAATGAGTTCCTTGCTTTATGTATTACTTTCGCCAGTGGGTGATTACTTTGCAGGTGGTGCTACTGCACTGCGTGTATTACTTGAAGAAGACGGCATGCGCTGTGCACCTCACATGGGTATGGTTAAAAGTGGTGGTAACTATGCAAGTGCATTAGGTCCAATCTTACAAGCTCGCTCTGAGCATCAAGCTGACCAAATTTTATTCTGCCCAGGTGGCGATGTTCAAGAAACCGGTGCTGCGAACTTTATTCTAATTGATGGTGATGAAATCATCACAAAAGCACTTGATAGCACATTCTTACACGGTGTGACCCGTAATAGTATTTTAACGATTGCGAAAGATTTAGGTATGACCGTATCTGAGCGTAACTTTACTGTGTCTGAGTTGCTTGAAAGAGCTGCTAAGCCGGGTACTGAAGCTGCATTATCAGGTACTGCTGCGGTACTGACGTCGGTTGGCACGCTTATTCATAACGACCAAGAGTTTAAAGTGGGGTCGGGTGAACCAGGTGAAAAAGTCGCTAAATTACGCCAAGCATTGAATGATATTCAATGGGGCAAATCAGCAGATACTCATGGCTGGTTAACAAAAGTATAATTACGCAAACAGTGTTTACTATTGCGAAAAATTAAAGGCCACGCTATTGCGTGGTTTTTTGTTTTTACATTGGTTTACAGCGCTTCCTGTGTTTGACCGCAAATAACTAGACATTCTTTTGTATTAACTTTACTTTCATTTTGTTAACAATAACTAAAAAGTAAAATTATTATGATTAAAAAAGTGCTTGCTTGTGCAATTGTGGTTGCACTGACGGGGTGTAGTGAATCTACCCCAACAAAAACAGAACAAACTATAAAAACTGCAGAGGTTAAAGCTGCTGTGAATTATCCAGAAACGAAAAAAGGCAATGTTGTTGATGAGTACTTCGGCCAGAAGGTAGCCGATCCGTATCGTTGGCTAGAAGACGACATGAGCGAAGAAACGGCGCAGTGGGTAAAAGCCGAAAATGACGTTACCTTTTCTTATCTTAAAAATATTCCTTATCGCGATGAGCTTAAAACCACACTTGAAAAGCTGATGAACTATGAAAAAGTCACAGCGCCATTTAAAGAGGGTGAGTACACTTACTTTTATAAAAACGATGGCTTGCAAAATCAGTATGTGGTTTACCGTAAAAAAGGTGACTCTGAAGCTGAAGTGTTTTTAGATCCAAATACTTTCAGCGCCGATGGCACAACCTCAATGTCGGGCTTAACTTTTACTGAAGATGGAAGTTTAGCTGCTTATCAAATTTCTGAAGGTGGTAGTGACTGGCGTAAAATTATCGTTATTGATACAGCGACTAAACAGCCTATTGAAGAGGCATTAGTCGATGTAAAGTTTAGCGGTATTTCGTGGTTTGGTAACGATGGCTTTTATTATTCAAGCTACGATAAGCCAAAAGGGAGTGAGCTGTCAGCAAAAACAGATCAACATAAGGTCTATTATCACAAGTTAGGCACAGCACAAGCTGATGACCAATTAGTCTATGGCGGTACAGAAGCACAGAAACATCGTTATATTGGCGCTGAGGTAACGCGTGATAATCGATACCTAATAATTGCTGCAAGTACTTCAACATCAGGTAATAAACTGTTTATCAAAGATTTAACTAAGCCTGACAGCAAGTTAGTAACCATTCTAGATAACACAGATTCAGATACATCAATTATCGATAATGACGGCTCGAAACTGTATTTAGTGACTAACTTAAATGCGCCAAATATGCGTGTAGTGACAGTTGATGCCGCTGATCCAAGCCCAGAAAATTGGCAAGATTTAATTCCTGAAACTGACCATGTACTTAGTATTTCAAAAGGCGGTGACTATTTCTTTGCTAAGTATATGGTTGATGCGATTTCGCAAGTAAAACAGTACGATAAGTCAGGTAAACTAGTGCGTGACATTCGTTTACCGGGTGTGGGCACCGCATACGGCTTTAGCGGTAAGCACGACGCTGAAACGCTTTATTATTCATTTACCAATTACACCACACCAGGCAACATCTATTCATTTAATGTTGATTCTGGCCAGTCTGATGTATATCGCAAGTCGGGCGCTCAATTTAATAGCGAACAATACACATCTGAACAAGTGTTCTACACATCTAAAGATGGCACTAAAGTTCCGATGATTATTTCATACAAAAAAGGCACTGAGCTTAACGGTAAAAACCCAACAATTTTATATGGCTATGGTGGCTTTAATGTAAGTTTAACACCAAGCTATAGCCCAACTGTTGCCGCTTGGCTTGAGCATGGTGGCGTGTATGCTGTTGCTAATATTCGTGGTGGTGGTGAATACGGTAAAGAGTGGCATGTAAATGGTACACAGCTTAAAAAGCAAAATGTTTTTGACGATTTTATTGCTGCTGCAGAATACCTTAATGAAAAACAATTCAGCTCACCTGATTACCTAGCGGTACGTGGTGGCTCTAATGGTGGCTTATTAGTTGGTGCGGTTATGACGCAGCGCCCTGAGCTATTTAAAGTAGCACTGCCTGCTGTAGGTGTATTAGATATGTTGCGTTATCACACCTTTACTGCCGGTGCTGGTTGGGCGTATGACTACGGCACCAGTGAGCAAAGTAAAGAAATGTTCGAGTACTTAAAAGGCTACTCGCCAGTTCACAATGTTAAAGAAGGTGTTAGCTACCCTGCAACGTTAGTGACAACAGGGGATCATGACGACCGTGTTGTGCCTGCGCATTCATTTAAGTTTGCGGCTGAGCTACAAGAAAAAGGTGCGAAACAAAATCCGTATCTAATTCGTATTGAAACAAATGCAGGTCATGGTGCAGGAACACCAACCAGTAAAATTATTGATCAATACGCTGATATTTATGGCTTTACCTTATACAACATGGGTGTTAAATCGCTATAAGATAATATTTACTCAACTAAAATAAAAACGCCGAGCTTAAGCTCGGCGTTTTTATAGCAATTGCTATAAATCTATACCCAGTGCGAAAATCATTTTGTAATCTTCTTTTTCGGGGACTACACCATTTTCATCGGCTATCGGGTCGGATAGATAATCCCAGACTAATGAAATATCAAAATCAATGTCATCAGTAACGTCTATTTCAAAGCTTGCCATTGCATACTGTGAATCGCCACCAGTGTCTTCACTGGCTGTCAAATATCGATAGTTAAAACTAAAATCGATATTTTTGGTTACTTCCAGTTCGTAATTAGTGCCAACAAAATAAGACATTGAAGAATTTGATTTATCTTCACCATTTGCAACGGTATCAAACTCTGTTTTTTGATAAGCAGGACCTGTTGAAAAGTCCCACTCAATTTTGTCGGTATCCATTACGTAATAACCTACACCCGCACCTACAGTGTATTTATTGGCAATGTTTTGAAATGGGTCACGATAGTATTCAAAGAAAATAGGGCGAAAATACATTTTTTGCGTATAAAACCAGTCGAAGGTTCCATTTGCTCGTATGTTATTTTTAGTGACTTGCTCATCGCTGGTGGTGCGATACCCTAAAAATTCAGCTAAAAAGCGACTCGACGCTGTTCTGCGTTTGATATCGGCTCTGGCTGAATATTCAGTTTGATCAGTATTACCTCGAGATAGGTCGGCGCCTAATGATATTTTTACTGTCCAAGCACTAAGCTCACTATCAATTGACGGAGCGATAGAGACTAAATCACGATAACGATACTTAGCAGGAGCATCACCTACTTTTACATAACCACCCGATATATTTAGTGTGCCGCTGAGTTCTTCACCATCATTAAAACGAACTGTGTGATGACGTTCAGAAATAATCATGTAGATATCTTCGCGGTCGATCATCAGGGTATCGAGTACGTCGCTATCGAATTCGAGCTCCTTATCGTACATTGAAACGAGCTCACCTTTGAGCCATTCACCAGAGTTAAGTCGGATCCAATCAAAATGAGTGGCATCTTTTATGATTATGCCGCGTTCTTCAAGTAGTGGATCAGGAAGTGATTCTGCTGCATAGCCTGTAAATGGGCTAGCAACTAATAAACCAAGAAGCAGGTGTTTTTTGAGCATTATTTCAATCCATGTTTAATAAAACCAGCCCACGTTACTTTAGACTCAAATTGAGCAGGAATACCTACAAAGCTCATCAAAGTATTCGTGTCTCAAGCTGCCCATAAGGTAAGCAGATTGGCTAAAATCCATAAAGAATTAGTAGGTTATTTGCTAAAATAACCTACTTAATTTTAGAACATAATATTTAGCTGTTCAAAAAATAGTTAGGCTGAGGGTAAAAATAATCGTTGATAGGTTTTATATGCATACTCGTCACTCATACCTGATAAGTAATCACAGATCACCCGCATTGCATTACCATTATTGTTGTGTGCGTTTAACCACATCTCTTGAGTTGTTTCTGGTAATAAACGCATCGGGTCGCTAGCAAAAGCGCTAAATAATTCTATAAGCAGGTTTTGCCCTTTAAATTCAACCTGTTGCATTTTAGGTTCACGAATTAAACGCTTGAATACGAATTGTTTGAGCACATTGAGTATTTTTGAAAACTCATCAGGCAGGCTAACGGTATATTGTAAAATCTCTGATTCGAATTCGTTATTTTGTACCTCTAAAGAGGCATGGATAATAAATGTATTTACTAACTCACCAATGGCGTCTTTGCGTTCATATTCATGATGTGAGAAAAGCCTTGCGGTAATTGCACTTAAATGAGTTGTTAACCAAGGTGAATTGAGTTCTTGTAATTGAATAAGTGCATGGTTTTGCCAATCAGCAAACGTTAGTACTTCAGTGGCAATCGCATCTTCTAGGTCATGAACTGCATAGGCAATATCATCTGCCAATTCCATTATTGCAGAGTCAATAGACTTATAATGAGTTTTAGACCTAAACTCATCCACCTTGTAGTGGCTAGTCAATAATGCTTTGTCGTTTTGTGATAGCGGCGCAATAATCCAATTAAAAACATCGTTATCATCTTTGTAAAGCCCTTTAGCCGGTCGCCAGTGATCGGCTTTTATGAAACTTCGCGTATCAGATGATGGTGGGATGGTATGCCATACATCATCAATAAACGCAGGGTACTTGATAAATCCCAACAAAGTCCGGCGCGTTAGGTTCATACCATAACCGTTGCTGTAGGGTTCAAGTTTAGAAACAATGCGTAAAGTTTGCGCATTGCCTTCAAATCCACCATGCTCGCGCATCATGTAGTTTAAAGCTATTTCACCACCATGACCAAAAGGTGGATGGCCAATGTCGTGAGCAAGACATAAGGTTTCGAGTAAGCTGCCACTCGGGAAGTGTGCAAATTCAGGGTGCTGTTTTTTTAAATGGCGCAGCAAACCACTGCCGATTTGTGCAACTTCAAGGGAGTGGGTTAGGCGAGTGCGGTAAAAGTCGTTTAGGCCAATACCCATAATTTGAGTCTTTGCTTGTAAACGTCTGAAAGCAGCGGCATGGATTATACGAGAGCGGTCAACTTGCCATGGTGAGCGGTTGTCATTGGGACGATATTTTTGTTGATCTATAATTCGTGCTTGCCAAGGTTGGCACATAATAAAAAAGCCTATGGTTTCGCGACTGAGTTAATGAAAGTATACGCAACCGCTTGAAAATTGCGAGTATATTGAATGTATTATGAGACTTTTTAAATACGATTGAGGTGAAAAAATAGCACCGAATTCGCCAAAGATTGGCTTGTTTGATATACTCCGCCTTTGTATGTGTGTGATGTTACCGCACATGAGTAGTAGTTTACTTGAGAGAATACATGCTTAAATACGTTTTTCAAATTTTACTAGCTGCCTTTTTTACTTGGGCACTGTTGTCACCTTTTATAGATAATGAAAGTGATGTTGACGTATCTTCACAAGATCTTGCAACTAGCAAGGGCAGCCAGCAAACTATAAAAAAAGAGAAGCCATTACATAATGTTAAACTCCCTGATTTTGCTGCGTTCAGTGATGTAAAAGAGAAGAAACATGCATTTTTTGATTTTATACGCCCGCATGTTGAGGCTGAAAATAAGAAAATTTTGCAGCAAAGAGCAACATTAGAAATAGCTCGCATGATGCTGGAATATAATGAGCCTTTAACAGTTAAACAAAAATCAGATATAAAGAAAATCCTTACCAGTTATAAGCTGCCGACGACGATTGATGTACTGTCACTATCCCAGGCATTACGCCGTGTTGATATTATTCCAAAAGAACTTGCTTTGATGCAGGCTGCGAATGAATCGGCTTGGGGAACATCGCGATTTGCACGAATTGGCCTTAACTTTTTTGGTCAGTGGTGCTACAAAAAAGGTTGCGGTATGGTACCACGCCGTCGTGCTGATGAAGCTGCTCATGAAGTAACGGCTTTTAAGTCTGTAAGAGCTGCTGTAAGCTCTTACTTTAAAAACATTAATACTCATGCGGCATACAAAGATTTACGTTCAATCAGAGCAGATTTACGCTGTCAACAAAAGCCTATTGAAGCCACAGTTTTAACGCAGGGCTTGTTATCTTATTCTGAGCGACGAGAAGCTTACATTGAAGAGTTAAACACAATGATAAATCAAAACAGAGCATATTTTGATGAATAAAATTATGTCATGTTTCAAGGCGGTAGTGTTAGCCGCTACCTTAGGTGCTTCTGTAGTAACAGCAACCGCAGGCGAGTTTGTTGTTGCATACGATGGCTTTTATGACCGCCTTAAAGTGGTTAACAAAGGTGACTTTCAGTACGCGCAAGTAAACTTTTATTTATCTGACATTGCTACAAATGATGTATGCAAAATTAAGTCAGGGAAAATAATAACAGAACAACAAGAATTTGATCTTACCTATACAGATCAAGCCCAGTTGTTGCTACCGTTTGATAAACAACTCGATACAGATAAGGCTGTAATTGTCGTACAACCTGAGAATCCTCAGCATGATTGCCAATTAAAGCTACAAATTGAAGCAACCAACCTGAGTGAGTTTGCACTGACAAAAGCAAACCTATATGAGTTAAATGAAGAGTTTGATGAATTGCTATCTGATTTATCAGGATTCTTCGTCAGTAAATTAATGTGGTTTTTGTTGCCAGAGCAACAGGGAGTTGTGCTTAAATTTGCGGATGAAAATGTGGCAATATCAGAGGCTGATAATTGCAAGCAAAGCCGTTGTGCAATAATGGTGACTGATGATTGGCAAGACAATCAAACAAAACTGCAAACAAGTGCTCGGTTGATCAGCGCAACCCCATGGATTGTTAAATAACTGCATCAACAACACGCCTTGTGCGTATGTAAACTGTGCCATATGAGGGAGCTTTTTATGCTCCCTCATTTATTTTAGCCTGTTTTTATATTTAATTAACCCTTTCATCAACAAGTATTGTTCTAATACTATCTTCTCTATTTTTATTTTCTTTACTACTCTTATTTTATTGGTTTTAAGTTAGGTAAGATAAAAATAATGAGTAAAAAAATATAGCTTCAACTAATTTAGGTAGTTTTCTTACAATAAAAGATCTTAAGGTGTGAAATTTAATTATTATTTATTAATTACTTATGTTCTTGACTATTTAATGTTAGTAATTTTGTTTGCT
The DNA here is from genome assembly GCF_051235485.1 of Pseudoalteromonas nanhaiensis. Classification (NCBI taxonomy): domain Bacteria; kingdom Pseudomonadati; phylum Pseudomonadota; class Gammaproteobacteria; order Alteromonadales; family Pseudoalteromonadaceae; genus Pseudoalteromonas; species Pseudoalteromonas nanhaiensis. Next base: position 32,440 of record NZ_JBPNYQ010000029.1, read on the forward strand.
AATTTAAAGCTAACTAAAAATTATTAAATATACTCCTTGGTGTTGTTAGTAAAAAATAACTAAATTAAATATTTTTAAGAGTTTTCTATATCGATAAATAATAGATGTAGATCAATAAATAATGCTGCAACTGGCATAAAGTAAAAATATACAGTTCTTAATGAAGGTACGTAAATATTTACTAAAAAGGAGTTGCCATGCAGACAGTAAACGTCGAATCAGTATTAATTAAGCCTACAAAAGTAAGTAAGGGAAAAACTAAACAGGATGTTGTATTTGACTTAAATGTAAAGAACCCAAATTTAAAATGGAATGCTGATGGCCTATATCCATACAAGCGTAAAATGGATGTTGTAGAGTATGAGCGCCATAAACATGAACTTCAAATTGAGCTATTAAAAATGCAAGGTTGGGTGAAAGAGACTAACCAACAAATTGTTATTTTATTTGAAGGCCGTGACGCAGCAGGAAAGGGTGGAACAATAAAGCGCTTTATGGAGCACTTAAATCCGCGTGGGGCGCATGTTGTAGCACTTGAAAAACCCACTACCCGTGAACGTGATCAATGGTATTTTCAACGTTATATCAATCATCTACCAGCAAAGGGAGAAATAATTCTGTTTGACCGTTCTTGGTATAATCGCGCTGGCGTAGAGAAGGTCATGGGGTTTTGTGAAGACCAAGAATACCTCGAATTTATGCGGCAAACACCTCAGCTTGAACGCATGTTAGTTAACAGTGGTATTAAATTATTTAAATATTGGTTTTCTGTGAGTAGAGAAGAGCAATTTAGACGCTTTAAATCACGCCAAAACGATCCTTTAAAGCAATGGAAACTGAGCCCGGTTGATATGGCATCATTAGCTAAATGGCATGACTACAGTGCAGCAAAAGACGCCATGATGTTTCATACCCATACTAAAGACGCACCGTGGACTCAAATTCGTTCTGATGACAAAAAACGTGGTCGTATTAACTGCATGCGTCACTTTTTAAGTTGTTTAGATTATCCAGGCAAAGACCATGAAATTGTTGATCAAGTTGACCCATTAATTGTTGGTGAACCAACAAAAATGTCTCAACGTTAAGATTAGGAGAGTGAAATGGAAATTACAGATCCAATGTATGATGAGCGCCTAGCAAAGTTAGAGAAGAGCCTCGCTAAAAGTAAAAAAGAAGTTCAAAGAACCGCTGCGATTGCAAAAGAGGCCGCTGAACAAGCTCAAGCAGCCGTTGATAAAGCAAACGAAGCTGAAAGTCTTGCTAAGAATGCTCAAAAACGTCTTAAAGCAGCTAAAAAGCAACTAAAAGAGGCCATAGTGCTAAAGATAGCGCAAAAGAAAGCATCAAAAAAATCTGCCATTAAACGCGCTAAACGTATGGCTAAAAACAAAAAGGCGAAAACAGCAAACGCTTAGTTATAAGTTAAAACTGAATCGTAGCCATTGTTATATGTTGTGGTTTATGAACAGCTGACTAGGTGTAAGGAATAATATCAGTTGGCAGTCATGCTTAATCATTTAAGAGATTAAAGCTTTTTAACAGCTTTAAAAATTACTTATTTATGACTGTATGGATGTAGTAATTAGCGCAATGTTGAGGCAATTTTCGAGAACAAGTAGATAACGAAGTTTGTGTCTTGTTATCAGCCAGTTTATTGCATCAAAGTAGACGGTTTAATTAAGCGAATTGGTATAAAAAAGAGAGTTGCTCTTTTGCTAAGGCTCATAGAGCCTCAGCAATCGAGATAACTCTCTTATTTTTTAGAAGATTAGCGAGTTCTAACGAATTACACTAATTTTGCTAAAATATCGTTAAATGTTGTGCTTGGGCGCATTGCTTTGAATGCAAGCTCATCATTTGGTTGGAAATAACCACCCACATCCATTGCTGAACCTTGTGCATCGTTCAACTCAGTGATGATTTGCTCTTTTTGAGCTTCTAAATCAGTAGCGATTTGCGTGAATTGCGCTTTTAATTCCGCGTCATCATTTTGTGCAGCAAGTTCTTGTGCCCAGAATAATGAAAGGAAGAAGTGCGAACCACGGTTATCAATCTCTTTCACTTTACGTGAAGGTGATTTGTTTTCAGCTAAGAAAGTACCTGTAGCTTTGTCTAGTGTATCAGCAAGTACTTGAGCTTTCTTGTTACCTGTATTAACTGCTAGATGCTCTAAAGAAGCTGCAAGCGCTAAGAACTCACCTAAAGAATCCCAACGTAAGTGGTTTTCTTTTTCGAATTGTTGAACGTGCTTAGGCGCTGAACCACCTGCACCTGTTTCGAATAAACCACCACCATTCATAAGTGGTACGATTGAAAGCATTTTAGCACTTGTACCAAGCTCAAGAATCGGGAATAAGTCAGTTAGGTAGTCACGTAAAACGTTACCAGTTACTGAAATTGTGTCTTTACCTTCTTTGATGCGCTCTAATGAGAATTTAGTCGCTTCAATCGGTGCTAAAATGTGGATCTCAAGACCATCAGTATCATGTTGTGGCAGATACGCGTTTACTTTTTTGATTAATTCAGCATCGTGTGCACGGTTTTCGTCTAACCAGAAAACTGCCGGTGTGTTAGTTGCGCGAGCGCGGTTAACAGCAAGTTTAACCCAATCTTGAATTGGTGCGTCTTTTACCTGACACATACGCCAGATATCGCCTTGCTCAACAGCATGCTCAAGTAATGTTGTGCCAGCTGTGTCTACTACACGGATTTTACCAGCTGCTGTAACTTCAAACGTTTTGTCGTGTGAACCGTACTCTTCAGCTTTTTGCGCCATAAGACCAACGTTAGGTACGCTACCCATTGTTGTTGGATCGAATGCACCGTTTTCTTTACAGAAATCGATAGTTGCTTGGTAAACACCTGAGTAACAACGATCTGGAATTACAAAGCTTGTGTCTTGTAATTTGCCTTCGCTGTTCCACATTTGACCGCTTGAACGAATTGCAGCAGGCATTGATGCATCGATGATTACATCGCTTGGAACGTGAAGGTTTGTGATACCACGGTCAGAATCAACCATAGCAATAGCAGGGTTGTTGTCGTATACAGCTTGGATATCAGCTTCGATTTCAGCTTTTTTAGCTGCGTCTAGGCTTTCGATTTTTGAGAATACATCGCCAAAGCCGTTGTTTACGTCAACATCTAGTTCTTTGAAAAGATCAGCGTGTTTTGTAAATACGTCTTTGAAGAATACTTTTACAGCGTGACCGAAGATGATTGGATCAGACACTTTCATCATGGTTGCTTTCATATGTAACGAGAACAACACGCCTTTGTCTTTCGCAGCTTGAATTTCTTTAGCAAGGAAAGCTTGAAGTTTAGCGGCACTCATACAAGAAGCATCAATAACTTCGCCAGCTAATAGTGGCGTGCTTGCTTTAAGAACCGTAATATCGCCGTTTTCAGCAACATGTTCGATACGCACGTCAGTTGCTTCAGCTACCGTTACTGATTGCTCAGAACCGAAGAAGTCACCTTCTTCCATGCTTGCAACGTAAGATTGAGAATCTTTGCTCCACGCACCCATTGAGTGTGGATTGTTGCGAGCGTATTCTTTAACTGAACTAGGTGCACGACGGTCAGAGTTACCTTCACGAAGAACCGGGTTTACAGCAGAACCTTTGATTTTGTCGTAAGTTGCTTTGATTTTCTTTTCTTCATCAGTTTTTGGCTCTGATGGATAATCAGGTAAAGCGTAGCCTTTCGCTTGCAACTCTTTGATTACAGCACGTAACTGAGGAATAGACGCACTGATGTTTGGTAGTTTGATAATGTTAGCTTCAGGTGTTTTAGCCATATCACCTAATTCAGCAAGTGCATCATCAATTCGTTGTTCTTCAGTTAAATACTCAGGGAAGTTGGCAATTACACGGCCCGCTAATGAAATATCGCGAGTTTCAACTTCAACACCTGCAGCGTTTGTGTACGCTTGGATGATTGGTAACAATGAATACGTAGCAAGAGCTGGCGCTTCATCTGTTTTAGTATAGATAATTTTTGATGTCATCATCATTCCTAGATAGTTGGCGTAATGTTTGATTGTAACTGCGCTAACAGTAACCCTTAATTAGCCATATTCAACAATGCAATTATACTGCTATGGTATATCAAGTCTTAAATATAAGTATTTCGATATAACGACAGCAAGCAGTCTGTTAGCTGTTGCAACTTAATACAGAGTATCAAAATAACCACAGCTGACAGACTGTAAAATTCTTATAGCTCAAAGGAGCTAGCTTTGAAATTAGCCAAAAGCCTTACGTCAAAATGACGAAAAAGCTAAATTTAAGCAACAAGAGTGTAACAAGCTTGGCTCTAAAGGGCTAATAACAATTAAACTATTGGGGTAAAGAAATGGAATTTCAAGTTGAAAATAAAAATCAGTGGGAGATAGGGAAGTAAGCGAGGATCTTAACAAGGTCGCTCGCTTGGTACTCGAATAGGTTCACCTAAGAGATCTCATCGTTAGGCGCAATATTCGTTGCGTGTAACCCTTTAGGACCTTGTTGCAATTCGAATGTTACATCTTGACCAGCTTTAAGTGTTTTATAACCGTCCATTACAATCGTTGAGTAATGAGCGAATATATCAGTCTCGCTGCCGTCTTCTACGATAAAACCAAAACCTTTGGCATTGTTGAACCATTTGACTTTTCCACAAGCCATACTTCTACATCCTTCTATAAGTTGACTAATTTAGTTATTCTAAACCGTGTAATTTGCTAGACTGACTAATGATTAATCAATCTATCTTTGACTGTAGTTTATTTGGCCAATCAGTCAAGTGTTTTGGGCTATTTTTTAACAATTTATTTATTTTTTTATTCAAGTTTGCTTGAGTTCTAAAGACAAGACTATATTTATTATGAGTGGTATGAAAGATTCTGGTGTTATTGATACAGTTCGCGATAGTGAAAAGCAAAAATTGCAGCCGCCGCGAAAATATAAAGTCATTTTAAACAATGATGATTACACGCCTATGGACTTTGTGATAGAAGTACTTATGACGTTTTTTAATATGGATAGCGATAGAGCAACAGATGTGATGCTTCAAGTTCATCATAACGGTAAAGCAATATGCGGTGTTTACAGTGCCGATGTAGCCCATACCAAAGCTGAGCAAGTTAATCGTTACGCACGAGATAACGAGCATCCACTGCTTTGTAGTTGTGAGCAGGAATAAATACCAAGGTAGGGTGAACCGATTAACCCGTCACAACGGTATATAAAATATTATCTCAGTAAGGGGTTGCCAATGCTAAACAAAGACTTAGAACTAACTCTGAATGCGGCGTTTCGCGAAGCGAGAACGCGTCGGCATGAATTTATGACCGTCGAGCATCTTTTACTTGCGCTGCTCGATAACCCTTCTGCTGGAGAAGCGCTAAACGCCTGTGGTGTTGATATGGGCGCATTAAAAGTTGAATTATCAGAATTCATTGATGAAACCACGCCTGTGATTCCTGATCTTGAAGAAGACAGAGAAACACAGCCAACATTAGGTTTTCAGCGAGTATTACAGCGCGCTGTATTTCATGTGCAATCATCAGGCAAAAATGAAGTTACTGGCGTGAACGTGCTGGTTGCTATTTTTTCTGAGCAAGAAAGCCAAGCGGTTTATTTACTGAAAAAAGCCGACATTAACCGTTTGGATATTGTGAATTTCATTTCGCATGGTATTTCTAAAACTGATGACGATCTTGGTGGTGAAGACCATGATGATATCCATGAAGAAGTGCAAGAAGTGCAGGGTGAAGAACCAACAAAACTCGAAAACTTTACAACGAACCTTAACCAACAAGCTATCGACGGTAACATTGACCCATTAGTAGGCCGCGATAACGAAGTTGAAAGAACAGTTCAGGTATTATGCCGTCGTAAGAAAAATAACCCACTACTGGTTGGTGAAGCAGGGGTTGGTAAAACAGCGATTGCAGAAGGCCTTGCTTATCGCATTGTCAATAAAGAAGTGCCGGAAGTCATCGCTGACGCGGTGGTTTATTCACTTGATATGGGGGCGTTGCTTGCCGGTACTAAATACCGGGGTGATTTTGAAAAACGTTTCAAATCACTATTGAAAGAGCTACAAGCAAAGCCTGGCTCAATTTTATTCATTGATGAAATCCACACTATCATTGGTGCAGGTGCTGCATCGGGTGGGGTAATGGATGCATCAAACCTTATTAAACCGCTGCTTTCAAGCGGTAAGCTTCGCTGTATGGGTTCTACAACCTATAACGAGTTTAAAAATATCTTTGAAAAAGACCGTGCTTTAGTACGTCGTTTTCAAAAGATTGATGTGCTTGAACCAAGCGTGGCTGATACCACAAAAATTCTTAACGGCTTAAAAGAACGTTACGAAGAGCATCATGGTATTCGTTACACGCAAAAAGCGCTTAAAGCAGCTGCTGAGTTAAGTGCAAAATACATTAATGAGCGTCATTTACCTGATAAGGCAATTGATGTCATCGATGAAGCTGGTGCAAATCAACGTTTGCAACCAGCATCGAAACGTAAAAAAACCATTGGTGTGGCAGATATTGAGTTAATTGTATCTAAAATGGCTCGTATTCCGCAGCAAAGTGTTTCGTCAAGTGATAAAGAAACGCTGAAAAATCTTGATCGCAACTTAAAGATGCTGGTGTTTGGTCAAGACCAATCTATCGATGCACTGACATCTGCTATCCGCTTATCTCGTTCTGGTCTTGCCAATGAAGATAAACCGATTGGCTCGTTCTTATTTGCTGGCCCAACAGGGGTTGGTAAAACAGAGGTTACTAAGCAGCTTGCTAAGTGCATGGGCGTTGAGTTTATACGGTTTGATATGTCTGAGTATGTTGAGCGTCATGCGGTGAGCCGTTTGATTGGTGCACCTCCTGGCTATGTAGGTTTTGAACAAGGCGGCCTACTGACAGAGGCAGTGATTAAAAACCCGCATGCGGTTGTGCTTTTGGATGAAATTGAGAAAGCTCATTCCGATATTTACAACATTCTACTGCAGGTTATGGATCATGGCACATTAACCGATAACAATGGTCGTAAAGCAGACTTTAGAAATGTAGTACTAGTTATGACAACTAATGCTGGTGTGCAAGAGACTGTTCGTAAATCAATCGGGTTTACTGAGCAAGATCATTCTCATGATGCGATGAGTGAAATTAACAAGGTATTTTCGCCTGAGTTTAGAAACCGTTTAGATAATATCATTTGGTTTAACCACCTTGAGAAAGAGGTTATCTTGCAAGTGGTTGATAAATTCATTGTTGAATTACAAGCGCAACTTGATAAGAAGTCAGTTAATCTTGAGCTTACCTCTAAAGCTAGAGAGTGGTTGGCAGATAAAGGCTACGATAAGGCAATGGGGGCACGTCCGATGGCACGTGTTATCCAAGATGAGCTTAAAAAGCCACTGGCAAATGCAATCTTATTTGGTGAATTAGCCGATGGTGGTTCGGTTAAGGTCTCGGTGAAGGATAAAAAGATTCACTTTGACTTTGAGACTAGCCTAGAAACAGCTTAAGTTGATTCTTAACTGAAAACAAAAAGCCCAGCAATTGCTGGGCTTTTTGTTTATTAAATGGAATTAAAACTAAGTTAGTTTTAACACCATTTAACAAACGCTTTTAGCTCTTTGTAATAAACACACCTGCTCACTCAAAGCAGCAAAAAGCTAAATTTCTCGTTATCGCACTAACTTAGCGAGCACGGAATACGATGCGACCTTTCGATAAATCGTAAGGAGTCATTTCTACGGTTACTTTGTCGCCAGTTAAAATGCGGATGTAGTTTTTGCGCATTTTACCAGAGATATGAGCCACAACTACGTGACCGTTTTCTAGCTCAACTCGGAACATTGTATTTGGTAAAGTATCAAGGACCGTACCTTGCATTTCGATTACGTCTTCTTTCGCCATGTTTAGCGTAACACCTCTTTAATAGTTAAACGCTGCAGATTTTGCCGAAAATACGGCAATAAGTAAAGCTACAGGGCTCAAATTTGTCAATTAAATCGCCAACCACTGATCGCCAATATGCTTTTGTGCCGGCAAAAATTGAGTTTTATATTTCATTTTGTTGCATTCATCGATTTGATAACCCAAATAGACAAATTCTTTTGCTTGTTGTTTTGCAAACTCAATTTGTTTCATGATCATAATACTGCCGATACTGTATTGTTCATAATCTGGGTCAAAAAAAGTATAGATAGCTGAAAGTGAATTCTTCATACAATCGGTAACCGCGACTGCGACTAACCGATCTTCATCACGCAACTCAATAAAAGTCACAGGAAGCCATTTGCAAAATAAAAAGCTCGCGTATTGATTTTGCTCGGGAGGATACATAGAGCCATCTTGGTGTCTTTGCGTGATGTACTTACTGTACAGTGGGTAATACTCAGCACGTTCATGATCACTATAGCTAACAGTAAAGCGCTTGTTGGCTTTATTCATTTTACGCTTTTGCGATTTTGAAGGAGTAAATTGCTGTGCAAGCACCCGCACTGAGTTACAAGCATTACAACTTGGGCAGTGGGGACGATAAATCTGATCACCACTTCGTCTAAACCCTAAAGCAAGTAGTTCCTCAAACCTATCAGGGCCATAACAACTTGGATCAAGAATAACCAATAGTTGTTCTTGGCGATTTGGTAAATAACTACAATCAAATTGTTGGCTTAAACCTAGTCTTGCGGGTAAATGCTCAGTCATAAATATCAATCAACTCTTGCGGTTGCCACATACTTGCTGTGGGGATATAGCTATGGGCTAATTTAAGTCTAGTTAAAAATTCTCTACGTGGAATAACTTTTGCGCCTAAAGTGATCAAATAGGGGTTTTCTAATTGACAATCGATAAAATGGGCGTGGTGTTTTTTTAGCCAGTTAACTAATGCCCACATCGCAAGTTTAGAACCATTGCTGATGGTATGAAACATGGATTCACCACAAAATATACCGTTTTGCATGATGCCATACAAACCAGCAACTAGTACTCTTTCACATATATTTTGATCAGTTGCCCCTACTTAAATTCAGGTAACTGATCTTTTTCAATCAA
>NZ_JBPNYQ010000030.1:0-38357 GCF_051235485.1 Pseudoalteromonas nanhaiensis
GTTGGGTCATTTTCACACCTTTGTTGTTGGACTAATTATCCTTCACAAAAGTGTGCGGTGCCATTAAATCAGATCACCCGTCATTGACGGTTACCTTTGCAATATAGTTACCTGGTAGATCAGGAATGTAAGTTAAATATCGATTTGTGCCAGTAAAGCCAATTAATTCACTACCAGCTGGAGCGCCTGTGATTTCCCAAAAATAGGTAAACTCTGTACTGTCAGTATCTTCAACTCTGCTGTATATATAGGCCTCACCACCTAAATTAAAATTTAAGTCACTGATAGCGGTAACTGTCGGAGAGGCATTCTCTTCAATAAAAATAAGGTGTGTTACTGACTCACTATCAACGATACCGTCATTTACGATTAGTTCTATCTCATATTCACCAGGTTGATCGGGAGTAAATTGAATTTGCGGGGCTGGTTCTAGGCCAGAATCAGATAAAAGGCTATTTTCGGGAAGAGATTTAAATGCCCATCTGTAAGATAACACATCACCATCTGCGTCATTACTTAAGTTTGCATCAAGGTAATATACCTCGCCTTGTTTTCCAAACCCTAGACCATTAATAACGGCAATAGGAGAGGAATTTGGTTTAATAACCGTAACTTCCACGTAATCCTTTTCACTACTAACCTTACCATCATTGACGGTTAAACTAATCTCGTAAATGCCCTCTACTTCAGGTGTAAAGCTTGGGTAAACTACGCTTTCAATATTCATATTTGAAACTGGAGCACTTTCTACAGTCCAAGTAAAACTTAAATCATCACCATCAGTATCTGTACTTGCTGAACCATCAAGTGTGACTGTATCGCCAAGATCAAGTGTAATATCACTTCCGGCATTGGAGATAGGGGAAGCGTTACTTGCTTCTGGAGGGGTTATTATTTCAATATTTTCGTCCTTTTTAGTCCCTTCACTTCCACCACCGCAGGCGGTGATTGTAGTTAATACAACGATGCTTAAAAGGCTTTTCCTAGTAAAATTCATAAAGTTTAACTTCCTAATATTTTAACTTTTTGATGTGAAAACCTCTTGTTTTTTCGATTATTTTCTAAGAGGTTTTTACTAGTCTAATTATTATTAAGCTAACCTTAAGCTTGGTAGTGAAATAGGGTGAATGAGTGTGAAATAGTGTGAAAAACAATATAAATCAATATTTTAAATTACTTGATTGTTTTGGTAAGTTCTTGCGAACTTACCAAATCAGCTACATAACTTGGTACATTAATTGATAGAAAGCTTAACAATTGAGGAGTTAAAATTGTCAGTACCAAGGTAAAGTACCTCATTCTCAAATGAGATCACTTTTTTATATAGGACCCTTTTATTGATTTTAGCTAGGTACTTACCCGTTTTAATGTTTTCTATATAAGTTTGGTCATCGACGATATACCAATGATAAATTTCACCTTGGTGTTCGAAGAGCATTTTATTTTTAGTCGGCTTTGCTACAAACTCTCGTTGACTGTTAACTATATCGCCAGATAACTTATTAACGAATAGACACTCTTCATTAGTAGCAAAAACTCTATCCCCATTCTCATCAACTTTAGAGAAATCCCTCTCCTTATGCATGTACTCGTAAATTCCTGAACTTGTTTCAGCAATCATGCACTTGTTATTTGATGCAATCCTGATTGTTTTAAGCCCAGAAATTTTTTTGACCTTATTGTTTTCAAACTTGTAAATCCCAGAGTCACCAGCTAAGTAAATTTCATTATTAAATATACCGATTTCTCTCAGACTTAGTGATGAATTAAAGTAAGCTGGTGACGAATGAACTTTATTTTTTATTTTCTCTATGACATATCCTGTATTTGTCATACCTAATATATATAAGGTGTTATTTACATAATTAAAATCTAAAGTAGTGTTTTCAAAATTGTAAATTGAGTTACCTGCAAGATTGTGAATTACTTCTTTCTGGGCATTGCCTAGTGTAAAGTAGATTTGGTTATTAAGACTAAGTAGATCATCAATTTTTACGGCTTGAGTCGTCAAAACAGGCTTAGGAGTAAGCTCTTCAAAGTCTGATTCGCCTTCTAGGTTAAACTCTAGTAATTCATTATTATTGCCTACAAAAAATAATGAATCCTCGAGTAGTGCAAAGGAGTAAGGTTTGTATCTAAAGTCATACAATGTTTGCTGTTTATTACCTTTAAAATACATTAGAGACATATGATCTTGGCTGTTTTGTCTTAAAGAAAATAAGCCACCCTTATACTCTTTTATGAAAGTGTCGATAAATTTATATCCATTTTTATCTTTAAAGTTAATGTTGGGGACGCTTTCTAATGCTTTGCCTTTTAGATCATAAGTATATGGTTGAATAGAGGCGTTATTACTTAGATTGAGAGTTATATAGAAGCTATTATCATCAATCCAATCAAACGAAGGATAAGCATTTCTTCTATTGCAGGGTATTTCGTCTATTAGATCTTTTACAGGCTGGTTGTATATTTTTATTTTGCACTTTGAATTCTCAATAACATGCAAAATAGTTTTGCCACTACTATGAATTTCAATTCCTCTAAAAACAGCATAAAGATCTTCAGACTTAATTACCTTATTTAATCTATTCTTAACTTCATAGATTTTAGAAGAATTTTTACTCGTGGTTGTAACAAACATTGAGTCGCCATATGTAGCGTAATCCAATATGTACTCATTAGAATTGAAAATAGTTTGAGTTGAAGTCTTCGGTAGCTCAACTTTCTTTGTAATAGTTTGGAGGTAAAAAATTGCAATAAATATAGCTATAAACAAACAAGTAATATAAATCAATTGATTACTTGTTTTTTTGTTTACCAAGGTCTGTTCTAGTTCAAATGTGGCTTTGTAGCCTTTGCCGCGTACGTTTTTGAATGAGCTTTTATCCTCAAATTTAATTCTTAATCCGCTTATAAGTTTTCTTAGAGAGTTATTGGTTACAACTTTGTTTCCCCAAATTCGTGATTCGAGAACTTCACTGGATACAAAGCCATCTTTTGACTCAAAAAATAACCTAAGGGCTTGTTGCTCTTGGAATGTAAACTCTATAACTTTTTGATCTCTTCGGGCCGTTTTATAGTCCAAAGATAAAATATATTCATTAATTTTTAAGGTCACAACGTATTTCTATTTTTATAATTTTGTAATGGGTTTAGTTTGTTTAAGGGATAACTAAATTTGTAAAGGTTCTTGTATTTGCAGTTAGATCATGGAGGCAATAAATTTTAGTCGAGAAATGAAGTTTAAGATCATGGAATTTATAGATATTCTTCGTTAATTACAAATGTAAACATTAGGATGCTACTTATTGCTACATTTGTAAATGCTTGTTTTTCTCAACTTAAGATGATTAACTTCAATAGATGTACATTTATGATTCAATTTTATTCTTTGGCTGGTTTTTTAATCACTCTAGTTTTTGACAAATAGAAGTTGATCTCAATTAATCAAGTTCTAACGCAGTGTGGTAGAATACTGGCAGTTTTAAATAGATAGTTTAGTGTTTGTTTGACAACAAATACTTATGATGAGTAAGAAAATTGGACGAATTATTAAAACCGATTAATGCTTTTTTAAAGTGCGAAACGCCTGATGAGTGGATTGCTGCGGCAACCAAAAAAGAAAACTTAGATGTGGTTTTAATCGACCATCTTATCTGTGAATTAAAAGCAGCTCAGTCTGCCATGTTTTTAATTCGTAAGTACGCGGTTGATAAAGAAAGCAGTGATGCGTTGCTTGAGTGGTTAAAACCATTTGAAACACTTATTTACAAGCGAGAAGGGGATTGGCGTGAGCTTGCAGATAAAAACAAGCTGACTAAATCAATGATCCCAAAATCTAACTCACCTTATGGGCAAGACCTTATCGATAAAATGGTGATGCTTATTAAAGAAGAACTACATCACTTTTATCAAGTTCTTGAGATCATGGATGAATACGGCATTGAATATAAAAGCATTACCCCATGTCGTTATGCCAAAGGGATGCTTCGCCACGTAAAAACTTACGAGCCAGATGCTTTGGTTGATAAGTTAATTATCGGTGCTTACATCGAAGCCCGCTCTTGTGAGCGTTTTGCTAAATTAGCCCCACATGTTGATAAACGCTTAGGTGATTTTTATATCTCACTACTGCGCTCTGAAGCGCGCCATTATCAAGATTATCTAACCCTTGCGCAAGAAATCAGTGAGTTTGATATTACTGAGCGTGTTGAATTTTTTGGTCAACTTGAAGCTGAGCTTATTTCAACCCCAGATGAAGACTTTAAATTTCACAGCGGTGTGCCTGCATAATATATTAAATCAGAGCGCCTGTTTGGCGCTCTAGTTCATTTATCTTGCCAAGTTTAGTGGGTTTTACCCCTATTCAAATTAACTAATTCTCATTACTTTTCTAATACTTATTCATTTATTGTTTTAGTAAATAATTTGTACCTTTTAAAATCTTGCACTACCTTTGACCTAGGTTGCTATTAACATTCGTAAAATAGAATCATAAGTTGTTAAAAGGAGAAGTGATGCGTGATTCTAATGTGCCTTTCGAGTTTAAAGAAGATGCTTCTGAACAATCGTATGCCCAAAAAACATGGAAAGTTTTAACGGTTGAAGATGACTTAAACTACCAACAAGCATTACTAAACAGTTTTAATGCCATATCTCTAGATAACAATGAGTCTCTTGAGGTATTAACGGCAAATTCAGTGTCAGAGGCATCGTCTGTTTTATCGCGCCATAAAGATATCGCTATTGTATTTCTTGATGTGGTAATGGAAGAAGATGATTCAGGCCTTAGGCTTGTAAATACCATTCGCCACGTTTTAGGCAATAACGATATACGCATAGTGCTATTAACAGGACAACCAAGCTTTGCTCCTGAACCACAAGTAATGCAATCGCTTGATATTGACGAATACTGGAATAAGTCAGATATGACGGTAGATAAACTTAAATCTATCGTTAGTAGCCATCTTCGTACGTATCAATACATTTCGCAAATCTCAAGTGCTAAACAAGGACTGCAGCTAGTGCTCGATGCAGCAAGAAGCATTAATAGTAAACACGATATACGTGCGTTTTCTCACGCGGTGCTAGATGAAATAGGTAAAATTTTGCACCTATCTAAGGGAGGAGGCGTATTATGCGTTGGCAATGAAAAGCACTTTGATAAACACCCCAAAGTTATAACTAGTATCGGTTGCTATAGAGGGCTTGATGGTAAAGAGCTCAGCACAGATGTGCTCAGTGAAGAAGCACAGCAATCGTATATTTCAGCCAGAGATAAAAAAGAGCATGTGTTTTCTGAGCATTACAGTGTTTTTTATTTTGATACCGCAGACGTTGATATTAGCTATTACATCACGATTGTTAAATCAGATGTTCCCATCGACGAGCATAATGTATTTTTACTAAAGGTATTTAGTGAAAATGTCAGTACAGGCTTTTCGAATATTGCACTGATGAACCGACTTACTGAGCTTGCTTACACCGATATAACGCTAAACATGCCCAACAGGAACTGGCTCCAGCGCGAAATCGATAATATGAACAAATACGAACAAGCTGAAACTCAGTTAGTGGTGTTTGAGATACTTCAGTTTGACGAAAAATCTTTTCGGTTTGGCTATGAATTTTGTAAAAAAACACATCTAAAAATGCGCGAGAATATTTTGCAAGCCTTAGCGCCGTATCACCCTCGTATCGCTGTTTTTAAAAGTGATTGTTTAGGTGTTTTAGTGTCAAGCCATGCATTTGAAGATGAAAGCGTTGTTGACTCTTTAAAACGTCAATCTTTTGAAATTGATGGGGTAAAACAGTTTTTAGATGTGCGTATTTTAGTTATGCAGCTAATCGCCTTTGAAGATCATAACGCAGAGCAAATATTCAATTTAGCAGAGTCTACTCTTAATGATGAAAACACACAAAGAGCTGAGCTTCTCTATTATACGTTAGATAATACCAAAGCGATTACACGGCGCTATGAATTGATGCAAGAGCTGCGCACCGCAATACGCAACAAAGAACTTCAAGTAGCCCTACAACCCAAGGTTAATTTAACCACTAATGAAGTCATTGGTTTTGAAGCACTGGCGCGATGGCAAAGAGGTGATGGAACATTTGTAAGGCCCGATGAGTTTATTGAACTTGCCGAAACCGCAGGGCTTATCAGTGAGTTAGACAAACTTATTTTCGATAAAATAATGCAGACGATTAAGCAATTTGCAGAGCAGGGCGTTAGTTTGCCAATCGCGTTTAATGCATCGACGTTTGATTTGTTAGCCGATGATTACTTTGTTGAGGTTGCAGCACGCATTGAGGAATATGACATTTCACCTTCGTTACTTGAGCTTGAAGTAACAGAGACTCAAGCGATTTTTAACTATGAAAAGATCAATACATGTTTATGTCGTTTTGCGGGCTTGGGTATAAAAATTAGTATTGATGATTTTGGTACTGGCTATTCGTCACTTGCCCATATTAGCGAAATTCCTGCGCAGATAATAAAAATAGATCGCTGCTTTGTAACCGATATTCAAGAGTCAAAATCTAACCAACACATTATCGAAATGATAATGTTGCTGGCAGAAAAATTCGGCTTTGAAGTAACAGCAGAGGGCATTGAAACAGAAGCTGAACACAACTGGCTTATTGAAGCTGGGTGTAACATAGGGCAGGGCTACTATTACGCAAAACCCATGTTTTATGATGATGCATTGCAGTGGCTAAAGAGCAGGTATAATTAACTATTATGGTAGCAGTAACAAGCCAATATCAGTCACTGAAAAAAAGTCTACTTTTTAAATTTATGGTGATGGTTGCTGTTAGCTTATTAATTAGCTTGATGGTTTATGTGATCCAGTATCAAATACAAAAAAGTAGTATCACGCTTTTGCAAGATAACACCTTACTTGCCGCTCATAACACCTTAAGCAGAGAGCTTGGCGATGTGCGAAAAGTGGTTAAGTTGCTGGTGGCCGATGACATATTAAAGCAAAGTGATGAAAACGAATTACTTGAGCAACAAATACAAACCCATTTTGTGAACTTTGGTTTAGCCGCAGAAAACATTTCTCAAATTCGTTGGTTAGATAGTGAAGGCCAAGAAAAGTACCGTGTTAACTTTAAGGCAGGACAAGCAGAGCTAGTACCAAAACAACAGCTACAAAATAAAAGTAGTCGTTATTATTTTACCGAGGGGATGGAGCACAGTAAGGGGGACGTTTATATCACGCCAATAGATTTAAATGTCGAGCGCGGCGCAGTTGTTACACCACATGAACCAACATTAAGAGCATCTTATCGAACCATAAGCGATAGCTTTATTCTAAACGGGTTAATTGTTGTCAATTTTGACCTGTCGAAAACTCTACAGCAAATAAAGTCACTCAGTACCATGCAAGCACAAATACAATTAATTAATGGTGAAGGTTATTGGTTGTTACATCCACGCAAAGATAAAGAGTGGGGGTTTATGCTGGAGCAGCCGATGCTGACACTCGGTAACGAAGATAGCCAATTATGGCAAGTCATCACCCAGCTGCCAAAATCTCAGGATCTTATTGCATCGCATAGTCATGCAACTAGCTTTTTAAAAATGACCTTAGGTAATAATAGCGCAAATGGTACAAACGATATTATTGTACTGGTAAATGCAGATGGTTCGGTGCAAAACGAGATTATCTTACGATCTTTTATTATCGCTTTAGCTTGCGCTGTCAGCCTGATATCAATTTCTGGCTTATATTTGCAGCGCAGTTATCGAGACCAACGTCAGATTATTAAAGCCAGAGCACTCTTAGAGCACGAGCAGCAGGAGCTGTTAGAAGCCAATACTAAATTACAACGTTACATAAAACAGCAGCATCAACTACAAGGTGAACTCATTGAAGCACAAAGGTTGTCATCACTCGGTTTAATGGTGGCAGGTGTGGCCCACGAAATGAATACACCATTGGGCGGTGCGGCTATTTCATTATCAAATGCGCAATTAATTAATCAACAACTTAAAGATAAAATAGACCAAGGCTTCACTAAGCAATTTTTAGAATCAAGCGTAGAAAAAGTTGCCGATAATTTAAGGCTCTCACAAGTAAACTTAGAGAAGGCTATTGATCATGTGAAGAGCTTTAAAGAAATGGCCCATGATCGGTCAAACGATCAATACATTAGCTTTAATGTCGAAAAAGTCATCGATGATCTACTACTTGGTTTAAAATCCCGCTTTAAAGCTTCAAAAGTAACCATAGAAACTAAAATCGATGTCAAAAAAGACATTATTAGTCGCCCTGGGATTATCTCTCAGGTTATCGAGAGTTTAATCGTTAATGCAATTTCTCACGCCTTTGACGAGGTTGATAACAAACAAATTCAATTGCATGTACATTTAAATCAACAAGGTGACCTTTGTATTAGCGTTTCTGATAATGGTTGTGGGATTGATGACTCTTTGCGTAGTAACTTATTTGACCCCTTTGTTACTACATCTAGAAACCATGGTCATACAGGGTTAGGTTTGTATCTTGTGCATGAATGGGTTACGAGTGTTCTTAACGGAAAAATCCAGCTAGTTGCAAGCAAAGACTTACCTGAGGGCATAGCAACGCAGTTTAAGATAACCTTGCCAGGCTTGAAAAAGAACAAAATTAGTTAGCATAGGTTTTTTCATATAGTTGCGTAATGTGACTAATTTCTTTTTCATTCAGTTTATAATGCTTCAGTATCTCTAAAAGCTTGCCTGACGCCGTAATTGCTTTAAGACCTAAAGATAAACTTTGCTGAAAAAGCTCAGCCTGAGGGTGATTTTTATCAGTAATCACATGTAAGTGTTGAGTAGCAAGATAGGGGGTAACTATTTCTAACTCTGTTTGCTTTGCTTGCTGTAGGCGTTCGCTATTATCGAGCCAATACAAGGCAACTTCTTTTGTGCCTGCAACTAAATCAACACGACCATGCTTTAATAGCAACAAGCTCTCAATCAAGCTACCTGTGGTTGTCACGCTAAGGTTTGGGTGGTGCTCAAATTGCTCACTTACCACATAGTCTTCACCTTTACTGATTGTATATGGCTTTAATGAATACAAAGAGCCAGTGTAAGTTATTTTGCTATCAACACGCTTGAATAACACGGTATGTGCGGTTGCTAATGAAGGTGAATATGTAAAATCTCTCGCTCTTTGCTTTGTATAAAAAGCACCTAGCACTGCGACACGTTTATGGCGCTTGGCAAGCTTTAGCGCGCGAGCCCAATGTGTGTATTCAATAGTGGCTTGATGTTTTTGTGTTTTCAGTGCTGCGATGATGACTTCGTGCAGCCAGCCCGGCTTATTTGGCTCATCAATAAAATAAGGAGGAAAAGGCTCAGTGACCAACTGCCAGGTTTGGCTATTAATCGAAAAGCTAAGTACTAAACAGCTACACAAGTATATAAATCGGTTCACCTAACATGCCCGTTTTTATTTGATACACAACTAAAGCATAGCTAATAAACTGATGATTTAAAGCGGAGTGTAAATTAGCTCTTGTTTATCTGGAGTTACTCTTAGGTATGACCCTTGTTCATACCAATCACCCAGCACGGTGCGAGTATGGGTATCGCCATTAACATTATAGTAGTGAACATTAGGGCGGTGGGTATGACCATGGATCATATTCTTAACCTGATGTTTTTTAAACATGGCTAATACCGCATCTTCTGTAACATCAAGAATTTCTAATGCTTTACCAGCTTGGCTTTGTTTTGATTTTTCGCGGGCGTTGCGAGCAATCTTCTTGCGATACCAAAGCGGCATAGCAAGCATTAATTTTGGCCACCACCAACCACGGCTTTTTTTGCGAAACTTTTGATATTCAACATCTTGGGTGCACATTTCATCACCATGCAGGATTACCGTTGGGGTGCCGTATAAATCAATAACAACTTGTTCGGGTAATAAAGTCATACTCGCGCTTTTGGCATAGCCTTCACGCATAATGAAATCGCGGTTACCATGAATAAAAAACACCTTAGTACCACTTTCACTTACCTGGCTTAAACGTGTGGCAACGCTCACTGAAAGGTCAGTTTGATAGTCATCACCTACCCATACTTCAAAAAAGTCACCTAAAATATACAGGGCATCAACGTCATCATTAATAATCTTGCTATCAAGAAAATCAAAAAATGCCGCAGTGATGTCTGGGCGGTTTTCTGTTAAGTGGAGATCGGCAATAAAATAACTTTGTTTCATGGTTACTCGCAAAAAAGCGGGCAAAGGCCCGCTTAAAAAGACTAAACGATTAAATTAGCTAACCGTTACTTTTTCGATAATTACATCTTCAAGTGGTACGTCTTGGTGGAAACCAGCGCTGCCAGTAGCAACACCTTTGATTTTGTTTACCACGTCCATACCTTCAACAACTTCTGCAAACACGCAGTAGCCCCAGCCTTGTGAAGTTTCACTGCTGAAGTTTAAGAAGTCATTGTCGTTAACGTTAATGAAGAACTGCGCAGTTGCTGAATGTGGATCCGGCGTGCGCGCCATTGCTAATGTGCCTACTTTATTCGCAAGGCCATTGTTTGCTTCATTTTCGATAGGGTTGTTTACTTCTTTTTGAACCATACCTGGCTCAAAGCCACCGCCTTGTACCATAAAACCATCAATTACACGGTGAAAGATAGTGCCGTTGTAAAAGCCAGAGTTTGCATACTCTAAGAAGTTTTTAACTGTGTTTGGTGCATCGTTTTCGTGCATTTTGATGGTGATGTCACCAAAGTTTGTGTGTAGTACAACCATGAGGTTTCCTATATCTGGTTTAATAATGGGGCTATTTTATAGTAGTTGTCTTTGATTAACAAAGAGCTTGTTTAAAACGATTAACAAAGTGCTTATTCAATTGATAAAGCGCTAGAGCAGCGGCTTTGCAAGTGTTAACATAGAGAATCTCGAAACACCGTTAAGGACATTTTATAAATGGTACAAATTTACAACACACTTACGCGACAAAAAGAGCAGTTTAAACCCCTTGTTGATGGCAAAATCGACATGTATGTGTGTGGTATCACCATTTATGATTACTGCCATATCGGTCATGCACGTACATTTGTAGGGTTTGACGTAATTGTTCGTTACCTTCGTCACATCGGCTACGATTTAAAATATGTACGTAACATCACCGATGTTGACGACAAAATTATCAAACGTGCTAACGAAAACGGCGAGTCTATCAATGATTTAACGACTCGCATGACTAAAGCAATGCATGAAGACTTCGACAGCTTAAATATGTTGCGTCCTGATGTTGAGCCAACCGTAACAAACCATATGGATGAAATCATCGCTATGGTTGAACGTTTAATTGCGAAAGGCCATGCCTACATTGCAGCTGATGGTGATGTATTGTTTGATGTCTCTACATTTGAGCAATACGGTGCTTTATCACAACAAGACTTAACTATGCTACAAGCAGGTTCACGCGTTGAAGTTGCTCAAGATAAGCAAGATCCACTTGATTTCGTGCTATGGAAAAAAGCCAAGCCAGGTGAGCCTTCGTGGTCATCACCATGGGGTGAGGGTCGTCCAGGATGGCACATCGAATGTTCGGCAATGAGCTCTAAGCATTTAGGTGAGCATTTTGATATTCACGGTGGTGGTTCAGATTTACAATTCCCACACCATGAAAACGAAATTGCTCAGTCATGCTGTGCAAATAACGGCAAGTACGTTAATACGTGGATCCACACAGGTATGGTACAGGTTAATAAAGAGAAGATGTCTAAGTCATTAAACAACTTCTTTACCGTGCGTGACGTATTGAAAGAGTACGATGCTGAGTCAGTTCGTTACTTCTTAATTTCAGGTCATTACCGTAGCCAGCTTAACTATTCGCAAGAAAATTTAGAGCAAGCGCGTTCGTCACTTGAGCGTATTTACACTGCACTGCGCGGGGTAACACCAATCGAATGCGATTTAGCCAGCAATGAATACGTGGCTAAATTCAGAAAAGCAATGGATGATGACTTTAATACGCCAGAAGCACTACCTGTGTTATTTGAGCTTGCGAAAGAACTAAATCGTGTTAAAGACAGCGATGCAGAACAAGCTGGTAAGTTGGCTTATGTATTTCGCAGTGTTGCAGAGGTATTAGGCGTTGCACAACAAGACCCAGAAGCCTTTTTACAAGGTGGCCAAGCAGATGACGAAGTCGCACACATCGAAGCCTTGATTGCAAAACGTAACGAAGCTCGTGCCAGCAAAGATTGGGCAGCTGCTGATGAAGCCCGTGATGCACTTAATGCACTCGGTGTTGTACTCGAAGATTCTGCGGGTAAAACAACATGGCGTAAAGCTTAAGTATCCACCGAGGTATTACAAATTGAAAAGGTTGCCAAGAGGCAACCTTTTTTGTTTTTAACTGGGTATAGCTATTGACCTAAACCTTACTTGAGGTTTTATTTTTACGCTACTTTTCACTAACAAGGACTTACATTGAATATCTTACTTGCCATGATCCCTGCTTTTTTATGGGGCACTACCTATGCTGTGACTAAATATGCCACTCCAGATTGGCCGCCATTATTATTAGGTGCATTGCGCGCATTGCCTGCAGGATTATTACTTTTATTACTTAAGCCTAGTTTACCAACTCGATCGCAGTGGCCAAGTTTATTGACTTTAGGTGCTGTGAATATAGCGCTGTTTTTTGCGTTTATTTTTATCATGGCGGTGAATCTTCCTGCAGCTATTGCTGGGGTGGGGATGGTGTCAGTGCCGGTTGTTGCTTTGCTGTATGCATGGATTGTAAAAGGACAGCGTCCAGCAAGAGTTCAAGCATTTTGCGCCATAGCCTTGGTTGTACTGGCGTGGTTATTGTTTGATCCAGCTTACGTGTCATTAAATGTATTGGGAGTGGCGGCTTTATTGGGTGCCTTACTTACTATTGTGATTGGTAGCACCTTAGTACAAAGTTTGTCGGTGCATATACATTGGTGGGTTGTGCTTACTTGGCAATTAATCATTGGTGGCAGCATATTATTGCTAGCTGCTTTTATAGATGGAAGTTTGCTAAACCCAGAGCAATACCAAGTGGTATTTGAGCCAATTTCAGCGCTGCAATACTCTGCGCTATTTTGGTTAATCGTGCCCAATACTGCCATTGCCTATACTCTGTATGTTTGGTTATTAGGGCGCATGAGTGTGGCTGAGTTTTCATTTGGCACCATTGCCAACCCAATCGCGGGAATAGTATGCGCTGTTTTGCTCATAAACGAACAATACCAAGACTGGCAATACCTATTGATGTTTATGATGATTGTATTTTCAGTGCTACCTCAGATGCTAAAACTTAAGCAGTTAAAACTACAAAAAACTTAAAACCAAAAAAAGGCTGCCCATTGGCAGCCTTTTGCAATAATTTAGCTCTTCTTAGCTGTGATATTTTTCACATGCTTCAAGCGTATTTTCAATTAAGCTTGCCACAGTCATCGGGCCAACACCACCTGGTACAGGTGTAATGAAATGCGCTTTTTGTTCAGCAACATCATATTGAACATCACCAACAAGCTTACCTGATTCAAGACGGTTAATACCCACATCAATCACAATAGCGCCTTCTTTCACCCAGTCACCCGGAATAAATTCAGGTTTACCAACCGCAACCACTAATAAATCAGCGCGGCGAACATGTGTTTCTAAATCTTGTGTAAACTTGTGACATACCGTTGTTGTACAGCCAGCAAGTAAAAGCTCAAGCGACATAGGACGACCAACAATGTTAGAAGCACCAACAACGACTGCATGCATCCCTTTATAGCGAACACCTGTAGAGTCGAGTAGGGTGATGATCCCCTTTGGCGTACAAGGACGAAGTGCCGGCATACGCTGTGCTAAACGACCAATATTGTAAGGGTGGAAACCATCAACATCTTTATGAGGAGTAATACGCTCAAGAATTTTTTCAGCATCAAGGCCTTGTGGTAAAGGCAGTTGCACTAAGATACCGTCTACTTCTTTGTCTTCATTAAGTTGGTCAATTAAAGCAAGTAAGTCATGTTCTGTGGTGTCGCCAGGTAAATCGTAAGACTTAGATACAAAGCCGACTTCTTCACATGCTTTACGCTTAGAGCCAACATAGACTTGGCTTGCTGGGTCTTGACCAACTAACACTACTGCTAGTCCTGGTGCACGTAAACCGTTTGCTACACGCTCTGCAACACGTTCAGCTACATTACTGCGTACTTGTTTAGCTATTGCTTTACCATCGATGATGTTTGCCGTCATGGGTGACCTTTCATTGGGGTTAGTTAACTTGATACTGATACATCAAAATATGATCATCCAATAAAGGGGGCGTGGATACACAAATCATGTTTGTTTGATCATATTTATTAATGTTGTGTATTTTCGCAGAAAAGCATCATAGCGCCAAGATGCAATTGTATATAAAGCGATACTTTATAAAAAAGAGTTCAAATTTTAGCTTATATTTGCAATATTTAACCATTATGAACTAAAAGTGACCGATTGAATTATTTTCTTAAAAAAAAGTTTGACCTAACACGGCCAAATCACTATTATGCACCCCGTTGTTAACGAGGTCACTCGCAAACAACAGTAAGCATCGGCGATTAGCGCAGTTTGGTAGCGCACTTGGTTTGGGTCCAAGGGGTCGCAGGTTCAAATCCTGCATCGCCGACCACTTCTTCTTTAAGAAGCGGTGCTTACAGGCAAACTTTTGAAGTTTTCGATGCGCCCGTAGCTCAGCTGGATAGAGCAAGAATAACCCCCTAACTAGTTACCAAAATAACAGGGTAATTGAGTGGGTGGGGCTTGCAGAGGTGGTAACGTTACCATTTTAAAAATTTAGCTTACCAAAGTACGTAATATTTTGGTAAGTTATATTAAATGACAATTACATTATATCTTATGTGATTTGACGGCATGATTTGAACGTATTATTGTTTTCTCATGTATGTAACTTTAAAAATTTCGTTCGATTAGCTCAGTTGGATAGAGCATCTGCCTTAAAGCTTGATACTTAGTATCAAAATTAGGAGCCTTTGTTGGGAAACCTTCAAAGTGAATGAAGTCAAATTCAGGGAAACCTTCCTGTTTATTATCAGATGGCAATCCTGAGCCAAGCCTAGTGAAAGCTAGGAAGGTGCAGAGACTAGACGGCTTCGACCTACGTTCTTCGGAATATGGTAGTGGGATAGTCCAGACCACAAAGCCTGAATGTTAGGTGGCAGTGAAAGCTGTAGTGGTATGCTAAGCAGAGGGTCGAAGGTTCGAATCCTTCATCGAACGCCATGCTTTATTTTAAGTTTCTTTGACTTAAGAGAAGATAAAAACAAAGAAAGCGACTTTTTATGTCGCTTTTTTTATGCCGAATCCATTCGGCAGTCACCATTCATCCATGAATTTTTGCCCTGTATTAGCCTAACCATTTATGTGCGACTTTTTCCAACAAGCTGAGAAAGCTCTGAGTCTACCTCATTGGTTTAGCAGGAATGGGTTATTTGTAATTGTAGGGTTGAGTGCAGTAGCCGCATCCATGCGGCTAGGATAAATCCAGTATGTTTTCAGATTTTGCCATCGTTTAGAGCTAAGCATTGAAGTGTAATGCTTTCGAATTTATAGATTTCTAGCATACTCATTTATAAACCAAACACTTCAACGTAAATTTGGTCATCCGAAGTTAGCTGGGCTTGATACTCGATATCATGACTTTTACCGTTTTGGAATTGGATATCAGCAGCACAACTCGTTGCTTTAGCTTGTTCATTAATACCGTTGCTACGAATTGCTATAATGTTAAATGAGATTTTTGACATTCTCTCATCCACTGCGTCTAGTGCTTTGGAAATATTTTCGTCCTTATCTCTATGCTCTTGATAATCGTCATACTGCAACATGCTCAGCTTCAGATAAAAGGTGCGCTTGCTCTAATATTTCATCAGCTTTTGTAACGCCAACAAACTTATCTTTAACGATTGAATTAACAACTTCGCTTTTCTTCATACATGAAATAGTCAAAGTGATTAACGTACATCATTGTCATTGCAAT
The DNA here is from genome assembly GCF_051235485.1 of Pseudoalteromonas nanhaiensis. Classification (NCBI taxonomy): domain Bacteria; kingdom Pseudomonadati; phylum Pseudomonadota; class Gammaproteobacteria; order Alteromonadales; family Pseudoalteromonadaceae; genus Pseudoalteromonas; species Pseudoalteromonas nanhaiensis. The sequence continues at coordinate 16,039 of NZ_JBPNYQ010000030.1, forward strand.
TTCTAAAGACTGCCTCAGAGAATAGAATGCACAATCAAAAAAGCCCTGTTCGAATAGAGTTAAGCTGTTGACTATCAGTTAACTTGCTTCATGAATAAATGTGTTTGCAATATTGCCGTCACTTCGCCCTGTAAAGCTTTCTTCAATATTTGAGATCTCAACAAGCAATTTATCTTTATTTGTATTTGTAAGTGGCTTTAGATGCCTATTTTGCTTTAATTTTCCAAATTCCATAAATACAGCTAATGCAGAGGCTAAGAGATATCCATAAGTTAGCAATCTAGATAACTAAAGACTAATTATAACTTGGCTATTAATTCTTCGTTTTTATATCGGACGATGTAAAAGAATCACTCTAAAGGTCGTTAGCGACCCTTATATACACAATGAAGATGGGCTTAGCATTGATAAAATATGACTTCGCGCTCTTAATAACTTTATGATAAGCCATGTGATTGGTTGGTTTCCGCGAATCTTTAAAGACACATTCCGTGAGAGGGGGGGGTTAATTAATGGGCCGAAATATGGCTTTTGCTCTTGGTTTATTGAAATGCCCTAAGCGAATGCGGTGGGTTCTTATTAGCCTTAACTTTTCTTGGTCGGTTGACCTCTCAAGGTATGTGAATAAAGCATTTAGATGCTTTTTTTTATGTCCGAAATAGACGGAAAAATTTCGTTAATATCACAATCTAATATTATTATTATTTCATATAATCTTTGGAAAGATATGGTAATTGTTCCAGATTCAATCCTGCTAACATAGCTTTGTTCAACATTAAGACGGTGGGCTAGCTCGGCTTGGCTCCAATCTTTCTTTATGCGAGCTATTTTTATGTTCTTACCAATAATTTTTGTAATTGACCGCATCAAATAAGAATCCAAAGATTAAAAATATAATGATCCCATATTGTTATTGGCTGTCATATGTATTAAGTTACATATTATATGCATGATCATACATAAAAGGGTGTTATGGAATACGATTTAGAATCATTTTTTGATACAGTCATTGGCCTGAACAATATTGATAATTTTACTGCTAGAGATATAAGTTTTGGTTTTTGTTGCTTTGCTAAAGCAGAACACTTTGAAATTGCGAATATACAAAAGCAAGTATCTGTCTATTTAAAAAAACTGACAAGGAGGGGGCTTCTTGAAGAGTCTGTGTCGGGAACAACAAAGCAAAAATTTAAAACGTACAGAAAGACATATCTTTTTCATTCAAATTTCGATTCTGCTAAAAATGATTCTAAACTAGATGTCCAATTTATGAAAGATTGTGAAAGTGAGATATCAAGGTACAGTTTTAAGATATTAGAATACGACATGGCACTGAAGAAGTGTGATGAAATGTGCAAACAAAGTAACAATTTAAAAGCTATCATTAAGTCTACTGATGAGCTATTACGAGTTAGAAGAAATAGCCTTCAAAAGAAAAAAGAGTTGCTACTTGAGTTAAGTACATTTTATAAAATGGAAGTACCGAATGCTCATATTGAAAGCGGTAAATGATTGGAACTAAATGTGAAACGCTTAGAACTTTAGAGTAAGTGATTAGTAATTGTTGAGCATCAACTTCATATAAGATAATTAATAGATTCACAGGCTATTAATTATAAATTTAAAGGGAATTTAATGACAATAGAAGAATATAACTTATCATCAGATAAGCCACTAAATGACATAGAACAAGACGTACTGGGATACTCTAAATTCGCTACCAATTTAGCAAGATGTATTACTGCTGGTACATTTGATGATGGGATAGTTTTTTCTCTCTATGCTGAATGGGGAGCAGGTAAGTCAACAACTTTGTCATTTCTTGAAAGTGAAATAAAAAATCAAGCACCTGATATTGAAATATTGCACTTTAATCCTTGGTGGTTTTCAGGTGAGGATGCACTATTAAAGTCATTTTTCACACAATTAAGAGCGCTTTTTTCTAACTGGCAATCTAAAGGGAAAAGCATCGCAAAAAAGCTAGGGGTAATCTCTGAAGTACTTGCTAAAGCTCCAATAGCAGAAGCTAAAGCAGTAGATGCATTAATAAAGAAATTATTGGGAACTGATTTAAATCAACTTAAAAAAGAGATTGAGTTATTACTCCGACAAGAGCAAAAAAAAATTGTTGTGATTATTGATGATATTGATCGGTTGACAGGTGAGGAAGTTAAGCAATTATTCAAATTGGTTAAAGCCGTTGCTAATTTTCCAAATATAGCCTATTTACTTGCATTTGACAGAAAAGTGGTTGCTAGCAGTATAGAAAAATCACTCAATGTAAATGGTAGCGATTACATTGAGAAAATCGTTCAAGTACCTTTTGAATTACCTCCTCCAGATCCAAGTGGTTTAACTAATTTATTTATATCCAAAATAAATTACATTTTCAGAAATGTTCCAGAGAAAGAACATGACCAGACGCATTTCGGAAATATCTACCATGATGGCATCAAATATTTCTTAAAAACTCCAAGAGATGTTATTCGTTTATCAAACTCTTTGTCGATTACTTACAAAGGTGTTGAGGGTGAGGTTAATTTCTGTGATTTTACGGCTATTGAAACTCTGAGGGTATTTGAACCGAAAATATATGACTTTATCCGTAGGAATGAGTATTTGTTTTCAGGCGTTGAAAGCAATTATGGTTATTCAAGAGATGATAAGCAACTAGAGCTTAAAAGAAATAAATTAAACACATTATTCGAAATGGCTGAAAAAGTCCCTTCAAAAGTTATAAAAGATCTACTACTAAGAATATTCCCTAAAGTTAGCTCAATCACTGGAAATATTATGTATGGAAGTGACCATTCACCATATTGGCGAAAAGGTAAGCATATATGTGCACCTGAGCTATTTAATGTTTATTTCCAGTTTTCATTACCAAGCAGTATTGTCAGCTCAAATGAGGTGGAAGCTGTTGTTGAGGCAACAAGTACACAGTCGGACTTAGAAAAAGTGATATTAAAGCTTTCAATCGAGGTACTTGCTAATAATAGAACTAAGCTAAGTAGTGTGTTAGAGCGCCTAGTTGATTATTTAGCAGATTTAGAAAAGCAACAGGTAATCAATATTATCAATATGATTTTTAATATAGGGGATAAGTTACTGATAGAGAATGATGAATCTGAAGGTATGCTAGCTTTTGGCGGTAATAACTTACGTTTAGGTCGCTTAATGTTTTCAGGAATTAAGCAATTAACTAATGATAAAGCAGAAAGATTCAATGTGTTAAAGGCTGCTTTTGAAAATGGTGAGGGTATTGTTACTATGGCTGACCAAGCAACAATACTAGGTCAAGAGCACGGTAAATATTCTTATGATAAAGGCGTTCGTGATGACTCACTTATTGAGCTTAAGCATCAAGAAAGGTTAGAGCAAATAGTATTAAGTAGAATTCGGGCTGATGTTAATGCCAGTCTACTAGAGCTGAATAATAATTCGGTTAACTTGATATATGACTGGGCTAGGTGGGCTGATAATGAAGAAATAACCTTGTGGCTTAAAGAACAATTGCGTAAAGAACCAATGAAAATTCTTTTTTTGCTTAAAGGGTTTTGTACAAAAAGTTACTCTCACTCAGGTAATGATAGAATTGCACGTAAAAATGAGCGCCTCAATGTTAAAAATTTAAGCGAGTTTCTTGACATTGAAGAGGCCAAAGAGATAGCAAAAAGTATTTACGATCACACAGATGAGCTTGATAAGGAATTAATTAAATTCTTTTTCAGTGAATGTAACTTATTCGAATCGGACCCCAGTACATTCGATAGACATTAAAAATTAAAGTCAGCATATTCACTTACATTGTTTAATCTCAGCAGGTACGCAAGATAAGGCCTCAAGGGAGAGATAGAAAAAGGCTGTTTATATTCAGTTGAAGTGTTATCAACGTTGTTTTAATGAAAATGCTAGCGGTTCTTAATGAGTTTAATACTTCATTTGTGAAGATAAATATGGCAGCAAAATGATGCGTGTATAGCTAGGCATGTTTAACACACATTGAAAAACGAATAAGTTACCTAGCACGTTATACCCGAGAACGTGTGATGTCTAATTAACGTTTATAATCAGCAAATATATAGTTTGTAAGCTTTAAATACCGGGATTAAACAGGTGATAATCGCGATAAAGTGATGATACTGAGTGATGATGAGTTTTTACGAAGATATTGACAAGCATGTATTGTAAAAAGGGTTTGCGGGTATTTGTCATTATGGTTTTTTAGCCAATGCATGTCGCAAGCTGAAGTAGGCATTAATTAGGCCACAAGGATCACACTGGTAAAGTAGATAAGCCAAAGACAGAAAACGTAGGTGTCTTGCGGCTAATTAATGTATTCAAGTTAGATGTAACAACGACGAAAGTTGAACGAGCTAGCGGCTTCTATATTCGTAAAAATAAAATTGCTAATCTGGCCAAGTTTAGGTGTAATGAATACATAATAAACGCTGAGCAATGCAGGGAAGCTTACATAACTAGCTTTGCTAATTAATTTAGCTAGGAAAGTAGACCCCAAAAAGCAAATTCTCATAGCATAAAAAATATTAACTACATGCTGCATAAATACTAAAATGTTATAACTCTACGAGGAAGCAATTCTTAATTAAACTTTTATGGTGTTTCTATGAAGTGTTGTCATAGATGTTTATAGTAATGGAGTAAAAATGCCTTTAAATGAAGAGAACTTTGAAAACTTTTATCGTGGTAATAGTGCCGAGCATATTGTCTCTAGCCAAATTTTTTTTCATGGTTTTGAAGCTCATAAGTACAACCCTGATTTTGGTGTGGATTTATTAGTCACAAATAAAGCTAGGCAAAAATATTTGAGCGAAGAACCTATCGAATTTAATATTCAGGTAAAGTCATCATTAGTGGTTAAGAATCGGGCTTCAATCTCAATAAATAAGGAAGAGTTTGCGCATTTAATGCAGCAAAACAACCCTGTGCTCACATCAGTTCTTTTTGCCCCTGAATTCATTGGGCAACCTAGTATATATAACAACTTAAATCCTCATGCTCAAACTCTTCACTCAATGGATGAATGGCTAGAGAATTCATGGGCAGAGCAAAATTATCACTCACAGTTTAACGTCCCTAAATCAAGGAATAAATGTGAATACCTTAAAAACAAGAAAGCAGCTAACAACTTAGCTCTTGATGGTTATGAGAGCACTTTGTTTTGGCTAAATAAAAACCAACTTAAAAAAGCCCTGGAACTAGGGGTGTTGCAACAAGGAAAAGACAATTACTATTTAAACTTGGCCAAAGATGATGAAGGTACTTGGTATTTTCAATCTACTGATGATTCCTCGTACTACCCATATATAGAAATTAGTCACCTTAGTTATCTTTTTCTTAAAAAGCATAATTATGGTATAGAAATGGAAGACTTTTCACATAGTTTTTAATTGTTTAAAAGTAAAAGCATCAATGATTTTCAAACAAGTTACTCAAAAGAACGCATAATGTTTGTATTTCGTTATTTCATCCCTAATTATAGCCAAGCATTTATGCGCCTATTAGTAAGGCGTAATGTGTTTCAAGCAAGGAGGTATTATGGCTAGTAAAAAAGTTTGGCAAGCGGGTTTGGACGCCTTAATACAAACAACACCACTTGTTGGGCCTTCATTAGCCGCGATGTCTAGAGCGGCTTCAGATTCTGAAAGTGCTTCAGAATCACAAGACTTAACTATTTTAGATCATGAGGCCCAGCGCCAAAAGATTGAGTTATCAATGGCTGAAATGCAGGCTAAAGTTGCGCAAGAAGTTGCAATTGCAAGGCGAATAGAAGAGGCAGATGAAGTTGAAATTGAAGAGTATTACGAAGGTGAAGTAGAAGGTAATGCTGGATTAAAAACTGATGGAGAAAATTTATCCATTGGTGTTGGTGGTAAAGGTAGTCGAGTTACAAAAAGAGTATATCGTTTCAAACGCACAACAAGTAAAACATAACAAGTTACTCAAGTTCTTTCGTAAACTCTTTCTTTTTTTGAATCCCTTTAGCATCAACAAAAAATTATAGTTGGCAATACATTACGTTATTTGTTAAGAAGGACTTATTAAATACATTAGCGTAACATCGGTAGAAAGATGCGCGACGTGCGCACTGTAAAATTGTTAGTTTTCTCATCAACATCATCATTTATCAACAAGGATAGAAATGGATACTTTCATTGAATTTGTAAAATCAGACATTGGGGTCACGCTGGCTTGGCTATGTACTGTAGGAAGTACATTCTTTGCTGTGATTACATCAAAGAAAAATAAACAGTTGGAAATAAAAATTGGTGAAATAACTAAGAATTCAACAGTAGATAATAGTCAGGATAGCGTTATGCAAAACGGCCAGAAGAATGTATATACAAAGAACAACTCTGGCGGCATGAAAATTGACATGTAAGGACTGAATCTTGACCATAGGAAATGAAGGGGGTAACACCCCTGTAAATAAAACAGTTCAAGTTGAACGTAATGCTGGAAATATTATAATCGGGGATTCACCCGAATATGAGATCAGCTCGGCTATAAATGAGTTGCTAAAGTCATTAGCTAATAAGCCTTTTACGTTTAAGAAAAGCAGAAGGCGCCCGTCCTCTGAAACAGTTGTAAAGATTCAACACAATAATCTTAAAGCTAAAAGTCATATCATAAAGCAATACTTAGATCATTCCTCAAAAGTAGAAGAAGCCTATTTCGAGATAGACTCACTGATAACTTTTGGAAAAGATACAATCCTGCAAAATTTAAACGATTTATATTATCTTGCTTTAGATTCTGTTGAAATCGACTATCTAACTTGCGATATAAACATAGCTAAAATCAGAGAAAATTCAGAGTTTATTTTAGATTTTATTATTCAAAGATTAAAAAATACTGTATTTGAATCAAAAAACACTCCAGCTTACAAAGAGCATGTAGAATTGGGCGTGAATGTCGTCGTCGCTCATGCTTTTATTGAGTGCATAATTATGGAAAATCCAACTTATGATTCCTAAAAATGGTTGTGACCCAGAAATAAATGTTGTGAGTATCGGGGCAAAAATTCTAAAGAAATTGGCAGAGGAAAATCCGTCCATGGATACGATACTCACTGACTGTTCTTCAGAACTAAAAGTATCGATTGATCACATTATATTGTCATTAGATTGGTTGTTTGCAATTAAGGCTATTGGGGTTAATGGAACAGAGGTTTTTATAAATGAAGCTTGATAGCCTTGAAATAAAGATAAATAGCGAAGTAAAAAGATTGGTTAAATTTGAGACAGGCCTTAACCTCATCACAAACAAGCCTAACTCTGGTCGTACAGGGAACAGCGTCGGAAAATCAACATTATCAAGAGTGGTTGATTTTCTAATGCTAGGAAGTATAGACAATATTTACATCGATGAAGAGTTCAAAAAGCCAAATCTTGAGATAGAAGCGCTTTTTAAGAACAACATTGTAACTGCTTCTCTCAGTTTTTTTGACTTCTCAAATAAAATAAATCAAATTTCTCGAAATCTATGTATTGGTGGTGAATCTGAATCTAAATTCTGGGTAAATGGTGAAAGTGTTGAAGAAAAGGGATATGAGTCATTTATTCAGGATAAAATCTTTAATATATCTACTAGAAGGCCTTCTGTTCGAGCTGTAGCGCCTAAATTCATTAGAAATGACAGTCATAGAATGTTAAGTACGACCAAATTTCTTGATAAACGACAAGGACCAAAAGATTACAGCGAACTTTTTTTATACCTTTTCGGTTTCAATAATACGTATCTACTTACAGAAAAAAGAGATGCAACGAATCTGGTTAATAGACGAAAAAGGAATTCCACTTCAATCAATGCTCTAGTGAAAGAGCAAAAGCCAAAAAGTGAGATCAAGAAATATAAGGCAGATGCTAAAGAGCTAGAGAGCAACCTTTTAACATTCGAATACTCGTCAGAATATTCGAATCCAATAGAAAGGCTTTCAGAACTACAAGTAAAAGAAGACCGATATACCGAAGAGCTTCTATCAATACAGCGAAAAGTAGACAATATCAATCATACTATCGAGCTATTATCCAAAGACAAAGATGGTTATTTAATCAACGAGCTTAAAGTTATATATAGTTTCTCTGGTGTAGCAATTGATGGAGCCTTAAAAGAACTTGAAGACGTTATTTTGTTCCATAGAAATCTCGTTGAAAAAAAGAGGCACTTTCTTACGATTGACCTGCCTAAATTGAATGAGGAATCTGAAGGTCTTCAAGCAGAGCTCAGTTCAATACGGAAAGATAAGTTACAAGTTTTTTCTGATATGAGGTCCAAGGAAAGCTTAGACAATGTGACTAAAAATCTGAAACGCCTTGGTGAGCTTAAAGTTGAGCTTGGAAAGTTAGAAGGTCTAATGGAACAGCAGTCCAAGGCAAAATTAGATCAAACTGAAGCTGAAGTTCAATTGCAAAAAATCCTTGAGGCTATTTCCAAAGAGATTGACAATGTTTATGAGTTTGAGAAAAAATTCAATTCACATTTAGGATCTCTTACAAAAAGTCTTCACGATGAAGAATACAGCATAGACTTAGAATTCAATAAGGATAGCGGTATTTGTTCTATAGAGCTCAATAACTCAGCAACTAACCCTGAGGGTGGAAAGAAGAAAGCTGAAGTCATTGCTTTTGATTTTGCATATATACATGCCATTAATGAGTTAAAGCTGAATCGACCAAATTTTATATTTCATGACAGTATCGAGGATATTGACAAAAAACAGATTGAAGATATTTTCAAAGAAGCAAAGAAGCTACCGGGTCAACAGATTCTGTCAATGCTATCAGATAAAATATCAGAAGAAACTTACAAGAAGATATCCAAAAATGTAATCTTATCTCTTGATGAGGATGAAAAGTTCTTTTGTGTTTAAACAAAAACTAACAAGTCAAATCACTCGGGCGCAGCGAAGCTGCGCCGGTGTTTGAGGCGTTATACCCTATGGAGGAGTGAACTTGGGTTCTTATGTTGTTTCTGAAAGTGTTCTAAAACAGGTGCTTGTAACTTTATACCGGAGGGTTGTCTCCAAGCAAGAAAAGACTGTTATTGATTTAAAGCGCATTAAGTTTCACGGATTCGACAGAGACATGGAGCAAGATGTGCCGCAGGTTGTGGACAAAACGGTTATACCTCATAAGGTTCAATATGCCAGTTATATTTTGCGTATGGAAAAATTAGGCTATATTGAGCGCAAAGATATGGAATTTAATTTTACTGAACAGGGTTTTCTCTATGCTAGCGAGTTGGCTCATCCGATTAAGACAGCAGTGAATAAATACTGGCAATTTTTTGTAGGGACAACAATTGCATTAATGGCTCTAGTAGTGGCAATAATGCAACTGAAATAAACACGGGTATTACAAAACAGTCAAGGTGATGCATTTTACTCGGCAGTTTTGGTATGGAGTTCTGGTGCTTGGCTAGTTCAGCGTTGGTACACCTTATTGTAAACGTTATGTGCCCAGCAGGGAGTAAAGTGTGGAGCCATGTGAGAATCCAATGGAATTGAAAGATATCATAAGTATTTCTATATCTATCATAGCGTTAGTTGCATCAGTGATAGCTATCTATTTATCACATTGGCATAAAAGTTCTAAGGCTATTCTTTGTCTCAATAGCAGACTTTTTGACTGTCTAAATGAAAAGACAAAGCGGGAACTAAGATATACATTTAGCAATACTGGAAACCAAGAGTTGTTCGTTAAAGATGTGTCACTGCTACGAGGGCAATCTCCGTTAGGGAACTTAAAGCATTCATCTTCTTATCTGGTTATTCCGTCAAACCACATCGACCCATTTGTTATCAAGCCGGGTGAAATCAAATTATTTATGCTATCTCATGAAGTTGATTATGAGCTAGCTCCTGATTACGATGAAGAATTAAACAAGTACATACTAGTTAGTCTAGAGGTTATTTCGGCTAATGGTAAACGCTTTCAGGTTACTCATGACATATCAAATCTTGGCCCATCTGGCCCAGATATAAGAGATAAAATATGGGCTGGTGTTCCACTTGGGGGAAGTGTTTGAGTGAAAGCACATAACAAGTTAAAACAGCGGAAAACCACTCGCTGCGCTCGCGTTTTACACTGTTTAAAGCGTTACTGATTAAATACTCTAACGCGTTTTTGCCCCAAAATGAGTTAACGTAAATGCACTAAGGGTGGCTTTGAGCGAAAAGCAGACATTGACCGTTAATCGTTTCAACGACGGCAATTAGCCATACGTTGCATGTTTGCTCCCTTACTGGTTTTACGATATCCAAAACCGACATAACGACCATTAAGCAAATACCAAAGTAAAATAGGTATGTGCTCCAATCATATAGCCAAAGAGGATAAAGCGTTAATAGCACTGCTACAGGCCCTAGAATGCTGAAGACAGCTCTGGTATGGTTTTTATTTTTGTGCCAGTTGTATAAGTTTACCAATAGTTCCAAAGATGCAAAAATAGGTAAAAGCGTATTTACAGCTATTCCTTCGAAGTGAGAGAAGAAGCCTAGTCCTAATGCCGATGCAAGTGACCTTAATGCAGGGAGGCAGGCCGTGCCGCTAGCCAAACGCCACTAGAGCCTACTCTGTCTAATATTTTATTTATCATTTGAAAGTCTATTGGTTGATATTACCATCATTCTAAACTCCGTATACAAGTACGGAGTCAATCATTTTAATGAGTCAATTATGGGGCAATGTGTTGGATCTTCGTTTTGCATACAGGTATTTGTCATACCCACAATTACTTTCTCTAAACGTTGAAGGTCATTAATTTTGTCTCGAATGATTGCTAACTTTTGTCGGTTTAATAGCTCAACTTGAGCGCAGTTGCTGTCCATAGACATTAGCGATTTTATTTCTCTTAACGTAAAGCCGAGCGCTTTGGCTTTTGTGATAAACCTAAGTTGTCCTGCTATTGATTCGTCATATTGTCTATAACCAGATATTGGTTTTTCAGGTTGTGTAATCAGTCCTTCTCGTTCATAAAAACGAATGGTTTCTACATTTAAATTTAATGATTGTGCTAATTTGCCAATGGTTTTCATTATTGCCTTTGTGAATACTACTAATCTAAAGTTATATTTAGTTCAACTATCTAATGACTTGATAATGCCACAGACTTCAATTGTACCGTCAGACCCGCAAGAGCTTGCCATTAGTTTTAACTCTTTTTTGAGTGCATTCAATTCCTTCATTCGTTGATTAACTAAAGTTAGTTGCCGATCAATTAATGCATTTACACTAGAGCAACTCTCCTCTGGCTTGTTTTTTAATTCAATGAGTCGCTTAATATCATTAAGCGGAATATCTAAACTTCGACAATGCTTTACGAACTCTAGCTCTTTAAATGCCTTATTAGAATACAACCTGAAATTCCCTTCAGTGCGATCAGGATCTGACAGCAAGCCCTCCTTTTCATAATATCGGATGGTTTGTACTGAATACCCCGATGTTTTCGATAACTCACCAATTTTCATAAAATTTCCAAATAAACTTGACCCTATAGTCACTATAGGATTTATAGTTAGAGCATACAAGTTAATCGGAGATGAAAATGAGCGATTGTGGGTGTGAAGTTGAGCTAAAAGATAACCAGCAAAAAACGGTGCTTTATTGGCTTCTGGCTATCAATGCCTCGATGTTTGTTTTTGAAATTGGCTTTGGTTGGTTATCAGAATCAACGGCTTTAATTGCAGATTCGTTAGACATGCTAGCGGATGCAATCGTCTATGCAATTGCACTATACGCGGTGGGAAAGTCAATCCAACATAAGGCTAATGCTGCTTTAGTGAGTGGCTATTTCCAACTGGGGTTAGGCGTGCTAATTCTAATGGATATTGCTAGAAGGCTGTATGGTGAAAGTGAGCCTCACTCTTGGTTTATGATTGGCGTAGGCATGGTTGCTTTAGTTGCAAATGTGATTTGTCTCATCCTTATTCGAAAGCACAACAACGATGAAGTACATATGAGAGCTAGCTGGATATTTTCAGCGAATGATGTAATTGCAAATCTTGGTGTCGTTATCGCAGGCATACTCGTTATGGTGCTGAAACAGCGTTGGCCTGATATCGTCATTGGTAGCATCATTTCAATGTTAATTCTTCGAGGCGCTTACCGAATACTAAGCGATGCTAAACAAGAATTAGCTGTTGCTGAGAAAACACGTTAAACACCAAATGAAGATAAACAATCAACCTTTGGTTGTTCAAAGTAAGGAAACATCAATGAATAGCAAATATCTAGAAAAAACCAAGATAGTAAATTTTGAACACTCTACAATTCAATCATTAATTTCTGAGCGTAATTGGCAAGAACTCGATGACTTCAACAAAATTGGTGCAGCCTACCAATTTGTTAAAGATGAAATATTATTTGGTTACAATGAGAGTGATGATATTTCAGCAAGCAGTGTTTTAGCCGATGGTTACGGACAATGCAATACCAAGGGTAACTTGCTGATGGCTTTGTTACGAGGATTAGGTATTCAATGTCGTTTTCACGGCTTTACTATTGAGCAGCGATTACAAAAAGGAGCTATTCCAACTTATGTATTTTGGTTAGCACCTAAATATATCATTCATAGTTGGATTGAAGTTTATTTCAAGGATCGTTGGATAAACTTAGAAGGCTTTATATTAGATGAACAATATTTAAGTTCACTACAGCACAAATTTAGTCAAATAAAAAACGAATTTTGTGGTTATGGTGTTGCAACAAAGTGTTTCTCTTCGCCAGATACAGATTGGCGTGGTCAAGATACCTATATACAAAAAGAAGGTATTCATGATGATTTTGGTGTTTATAATTCCCCTGATGAGTTTTATCTCGAAAAAGGAACTAACTTATCAGGAATCAAACGTTGGATGTATCAACGAGTGATCCGTCACTTTATCAATTTTAACGTAGTCAATGTAAGAAATTTAAAAGTTCTTGAGGTGGAAAATGCACAATCATAGCCATAGCCATTCGCATGGAAAAGACGACCGTATAGGTTGGACATTTTTCCTTAATGTTTCATTTACTATTATCGAATTTATTGGTGGTTGGCTAACCAACAGTACCGCTATTATGGCTGATGCTGTACATGACCTGGGTGACAGTTTATCTATAGGATTCGCTTGGATACTGAGTCGTTTCTCGGATAAAGAAGCATCCGATAGATTTAGCTATGGCTATCGTCGTCTTACCCTGTTTGGCGCATTAATTAACAGTATTGTATTAGTTATTGGTTCTGTCTGGGTGCTATTTGAAGCAATACCAAGATTATCTAATCCTGAAATGCCAATGGCTGAAGGAATGTTGGGTCTTGCATTACTTGGGGTTGCTGTTAATGGGTATGCAGTATTTAAACTAAAAGCGGGTAAAACGCTGAACGAAAAAGTACTTACGTGGCATTTGCTTGAAGACGTACTTGGCTGGGTTGCAGTCCTAATTGTTTCTATCGTGCTGCTTTTTGTAGATCTACCAATATTAGATCCTTTGCTTTCTATAGGCTTTACACTGTTTATATTGTTTAACGTTTTGAAAAACCTGAAAACAACATTGGCACTATTTCTTCAAGCTACACCTGATGAAGAAGTGCAGAATAATATTGAAAAAGCGATAAAGGCTATACCTGAAATTAATGGGATTCATCATATGCACTTTTGGTCATTAGACGGGGAAAGTCACGTATTAACTGCTCACCTAGAGTTAGCCCATAACTTTGAGGTTGATAAATTAATTAGGCTAAAACAACAAGTGGCTAAGGAACTTTCTTCTTATAATTTATCTCATACAACCATTGAGTTTGAGTTTCCTCAAGAAACTTGCCGTGACGAGCATGAAAAACATGCGCATGGCTAGTTTAGAAAACCTTTTTTTGATATTATAATTTTTCATATTTAAGTAGGTGTTTATTTTGAAATTCAATGTTGCGTTAAAAATACTATTAGTCGTTTCGATTGTTTTGCAATCGTTAACTGCTGTTGTATCCGCAACACCTGAGAATCACCAAATAGATATAGAGCACCTTCAAATTCAACATGATCATGCAGATGATCGAAATGTCTCAAATGATAATGTAGGTGATGAGCAGCATAATGAAAAAGATTGTCATCACTGCGGACATTGCAGTGGCAGCCACTTATCTTGGATTTTAGTCAGTAATTCAAATACCACGGGCAAACTAAACATTATCAATAAAACGCCTTATCAAATTGATCAAACAAGTACCTTTCATGAAGCGATACTTCGTCCGCCTATTTCTTAATTAGATTAATTTTTAATGACCTATTTATCCTTTAATAATGGATAAAGGTTTCGTGTTTATTAATTTTAAAATTAAGAATTTTTATGTATATATATTTAAAAAATGCAGGTTTAGTCCTGTCTTTATGTATGGCTGTGAGTTTTTCAGTTGCCACTTATGCCAAACAGAAAAGTATTTCATGGCTAGATAGTCAAATAAATAAAGATCCCGAAGTTGTTGCGGCTAAAGAGTTACTTAATGCAAGTAATCATAGAGCCAAGAGCTTAACTAAAGCCGTATATAACCCAGAGCTTGAAGCAAGCTATGAAAAAGAGGGTGATTTTGATAATTATTCTATTGGTATCAGTCAAACGATTGATTTTTGGGATAAGCAATCAGCAAATAAAAGCATTGGTGAAATTGGTGTTTATGCAAACCAGCAACAATTGTTATCTCTACTCGATTCTAAAAAGGCTAACGCTTTAACTGCAATAGTTAATTGGCAAGCAGCAAAAAAGGTGGCTCAGTTACTTTCAGTAAGAGAAAATCAATTACAAACGCTCGTTGGAATTATTGAAGATAAGCGAAAAGCAGGACTTTTAGAGCCACTTGACGCTGAACTGGTTTATTTAAACTTGTCCCAAGTTTTCAGTGAAATATCTGAGTCGCAAATTGCTTTGAAAAATGCAGAGGTAAATGTTCAGGAGTTATTGCCTGATTGGACGCCTAATACTACCAATTTGTTTTCATTTACTTTTGGAGCAACAAACTATTCATTTAACTCTCAGTGGGTTGAGGAACATCCAAAAGTTAAACTCGCTAGAGCGCAATGGAAGATAAAACAATCTAAAGCTCAACTAACCACTATGGAATCTAAAGCCAATCCAACCATTGGAGTTAACGCAGGGAAAAGTGGAGATGAAGACTTGATTGGCGTGACTTTCTCAATGCCTTTAAATATCAGAAATAACTATTCAGATACTGTTAAAGCCGCTTATTCAGAAGCAATTGCAGCAGAGGCTAACTTTCGGTCGGTTTATCGAAAGCAGTCATTTGAAGCAAAAGCTAATTATGAATCGCTTATTGTCAGTAAAAAATATTATGAGCAATGGCAAAAACTGACAAAAGGCAGATTAGATAGCAGCGAAAACTTATTAAATAAGCGCTGGGAAGCTGGTGACATTAATACTTCTGACTACTTACTTGCATTAAATCAACGTGCGGAAGGGCTTCATGCAGGAATACGTTTGGAAAATCAATTCAAGCTTGCAGAAATATCCTTCATTTTAAGTATGGGTCAGTTATCCAAATTTGAGATTTGAGCGCTTTGTTTTTTCAGTAGCGAAAAACGAAATCTTAAATTTATTAAAAATATAGGTTACAAAAATGAATACAGTAATTAGTAAAAAATTTTTAGCCGTAGTAATTAGCTGCCTGTTAGTTGGGTTTACTACAAATCATGATGCTTTTGCACAGTCGTCAGATGGAACTGGTTCTGTCACAAACGTTTCGAAACAAGAAGAAAAAGAACATCAAGATGAGCATGAACACGAAAAGGGACATGAAGAAGATAAAGGTGACCATGACGAGCACGGCCATGAAGGTGGTAATAAAGAGGGAGAAGAAGGACATGAAGAAGGTATCACTATTGATCCAAAGAAGATGTCGCTTGCTAACATTAAAGTGGAAAGTGTTAAGCCTGAATATCAATTTAGCACCGTATATGCACCAGGCGAAATAAAAGCTAATGGCTATAAAAGTTATGTGGTATCGCCACGTACAGAGTCAGTCATTATTAGTCGCCATGCAGCGCTTGGAGAGCATGTAGAAATAGGTCAGAAGTTAGTTACATTATTTAGTGAAGCAATGGCACAAGCACAGGCTGACTATTTAATCGCTTCAACCGAATGGCAACGTGTGAAAAAGCTGGGTAACAAGACGGTGAGTGAAAGTAGATTATTACAAGCAGAGACTACATACAATGCGAGTTACGGGAAGCTTATTGCTTTAGGGTTAACTGAAAAAGCAATAGATGGCATTTCTAACAAAGACATAAAAGCGTTTGGGCAATATACATTAATTGCTCAGCGTGAAGGGGTTGTACTTCAAGACGATTTTATCCAAGGGCAACGTGTTGATGCTGGTGATTCAGTAATGTTGTTAGCAGATGAAAAACAACTATGGGTTGAAGCAAAAGTTTCTCCAAATAAAAAGCTAAATTTATCAATTGATTCTCCTGCGGTACTTAAATTAGAAGGCCAGAGTTACAATGCCAAAGTTATCCAAGAAGCCCATACAATTGACCCTATTACTCGTACTCGAATTATTAGGTTAGGAGTAGATAATTCGGATGATAATCTTCATTCAGGCATGTTTGTAAAAGTTTACTTTCAGTTTGCCACAAAGCAGAAAGTGATGGCTGTGCCAGAAGAAGCATTGATCCGCAGCGCAGATGGTGATTGGACAGTATTTGTCGAAGACCACCCTGGAGAATTTAAAGCTGTAGAAATAGAACTAGGCCGAGCCTTAGGTGGTTTTAGAGAAATCATTGGCCTTGATAGTGGAACGCGAATTGTAACTAAAGGCGCATTTTTTGTTGCGTCTGAAATCGCTAAAGGCGGATTTGATCCGCACAACCACTAGGGAGCAAGACTATGTTTAATAAAATAATAGATTGGTCTGTTAATAATAGACTCCTGATTTTGATTGCGCTGTTTGCCACTATGGTTGGTGCAGTTATGGTGATCCCAAAATTAAATTTGGATGCCTTTCCTGATGTTACTAATGTTCAAGTTGCTGTAAATACTGAAGCGCCAGGACTGGCTGCTGAAGAAGTTGAACAACTCATTACGTACCCCATTGAAGCGGTAATGTATGCCCTACCTGATGTAGAACAAGTGCGCTCAATTTCTAAAACAGGCTTGTCTGGCGTTACGGTTGTTTTCAAAGAAGGCACCGACATTTACTTTGCAAGACAACTCGTATTTGAGCGTCTTCAAGCCGCAAAAGAACTGATACCAGAAGGTGTTGGGACACCCGAAATGGGACCAAACACCTCTGGGCTGGGCCAAGTATTTCAGTATCTTCTTATTTCAGATAAAGGTGCAGGTTATGATGCTATGGCGCTTCGAAGCCTTAACGATTGGATTGTTAAGTTACTCGTTATGCCTGTCGATGGAGTCACTGATGTATTATCTTTTGGTGGTAATGTTAGGCAATACCAAGTCAATGTCGATCCATCTAAGCTCTTAGCATATGAACTAACGCAAGAAGACGTTGTTGGTGCCCTAGATAACAACAATGCGAATGTTGGCGGATGGTACATGAACCGTGGGCAAGAGCAGCTTGTGATTAGAGGCACAGGCTGGTTTGAGAGTGGTGAGGCTGGCATCAGTAATATCAAACAAGTTCCCGTTAAAACAGTAGATGGTACGGTTGTTACGGTTTCAGATATTGCTAAAGTTGAAATGGGCAGTGAAATTCGTCAAGGTGCTGTCACCATGACGCGCAAAACCGAAGACGGTAAAGTCGAAAATTTAGGCGAAGTTGTCTCTGGCATTGTCTTAAAACGCATGGGTTCAAATACTAAAGCCACCATTGATGGTATCAATGCAAGAATTCCATTAATTAATCAAGCATTGCCAAAAGGTGTTCGCTTTGAGCCTTTTTATGATCAGGCTGATTTGATTGAAAAAGCGGTAAATACAGTGGTTGATGCACTATTACTAGCATTTATTTTCATCTGTATTGTATTAGCACTATTTTTAATGAATTTACGTGCAACCTTCTTGGTATTAATATCTATTCCAATTTCAATTGGTATCGCGTTAATGATCATGGCTTGGTGGGGCATTTCTGCAAACCTTATGTCACTGGGTGGCATAGCGGTCGCTATTGGTATGCTTGTAGATGGCTCAGTGGTTATGGTTGAAAATATGTTTAAACATTTAAATAGACCTGACGCGACACATTCGAAATCGGTAAAGGAACGTGTTCCAACTTCTGACGCAGATCCGCACGATGTAGAACACGATGAGCACGGCATTAAATTACGTCTGCAAAATGCAGGTAAAGAAGTGGCTCGTCCCGTCTTTTTTGCTGCCTCGATTATTTTAGTCGTATTTGCGCCATTGTTCAGCTTTGAAGGGGTTGAAGCAAAGTTATTCCAACCTATGGCAATAAGCATCATCTTAGCCGTTGTATCTGCGATTGTGGTTGCGTTGTTTATCGTACCTGCACTGGCAACTTATTTATTTAAGTCAGGTGTAAAAGAGAGGGAAAGCTTTGTTCTTAGGCCATTAGACAAACTCTACAGAAAAGGGCTTACATTCGCACTAAAACGCACCAAGTTAGTCATTTCAGCCGCACTTATATTAGTTTTCTCTGCCTTTGCATTAGTTCCATTAATTGGTACTGAATTTGTACCTGAGTTAGAAGAAGGGACGATAAACTTAAGAGCAACGCTGGCACCTTCTTCCAGTTTAGATACCGCGCTCACTGTGGCACCAATTCTAGAAGAAAAACTAATGGCTTTTCCTGAAGTAACCTATGCATTAAGCCGAATTGGTCGAGCCGAAATAGGTGGAGATCCAGAGCCTGTGAATAACATAGAAATTTACATAGGGTTGAAGCCTGTTTCTGAGTGGACCAGTGCATCTAATCGATATGAACTTCAAGGGAAAATGGAGAGATCTTTAGAGGAGTTTCCTGGCTTACTACTAAACTTTTCTCAACCTATTGCGACTCGTGTTGATGAGTTACTATCTGGCGTAAAAGCTCAGTTGGCGATAAAGTTATTTGGCCCTGAGTTAGACGTTTTAGCAGCTAAAGGACAAGAGATCGAAGCGGCTATAAAGAGTGTTGATGGTGCAAGAGATGTTGCTCTTGAGCAAATTGCAGGTGAAGCGCAACTTGTCGTAAAACCTAATAGGCAAGAGCTATCGCGCTTTGGACTTTCAGTTGTTGATATAATGGAAGTTGTGCGAGATGGTATTGGAGGGGTTGAAGCTGGACAAATCATCAAAGGCAATGAACGTTATGATATTTACGTGCGTAT
The DNA here is from genome assembly GCF_051235485.1 of Pseudoalteromonas nanhaiensis. NCBI lineage: Bacteria > Pseudomonadati > Pseudomonadota > Gammaproteobacteria > Alteromonadales > Pseudoalteromonadaceae > Pseudoalteromonas > Pseudoalteromonas nanhaiensis. The sequence goes on from NZ_JBPNYQ010000030.1 coordinate 35,339, forward strand.
TGAAGAAGAGTACCGACAAAATAAGGAAGCTATTTCAGATATTCGAATTCAGTCACCAACAGGCGCCTGGGTACGCTTAGGTGATGTTGCAACTGTTTCATTTGAATCAGGTCCTCCTCAAGTAAGGCGCGATGATGTTCAACGAAGAGTCGTTATCCAAGCAAACGTTCAGAATAGAGATATGGGTAGTGTAGTAGCCGACATCAGAAAAGTTATTGCTGAGAAAGTTGACCTACCTTCAGGTTACTCGGTAGCAATAGGTGGCCAATTCGAAAGCCAGCAGCGTGCTCAAAGCAGACTAGCTATCGTTGTACCTCTATCTTTAGCGCTAATTGCATTGTTACTTTACTTTGCTTTTGGCTCTGTTGGTCAAGCTATGCTGATATTGGTCAACGTGCCGCTTGCTGTAATTGGCGGAGTTTTCTCCTTATATTTATCTGGACAATACTTGTCTGTACCAAGCTCCGTTGGCTTTATTACCTTATTTGGTGTAGCGGTATTGAATGGGGTCGTTATGGTAGAAAGTATCAACCAACGTATTAAAGACGGTCTAGAAGCATCTAAAGCCGTTTTTGAAGGCGCTACTTCAAGATTAAGACCTGTACTTATGACTGCTATAACATCAGCTTTAGGTTTGATACCGATGTTAATGTCTAATGGTGTTGGTGCAGAAATACAGCGCCCATTAGCGAGTGTTATTGTTGGCGGCTTGGTAACTGCAACACTGTTAACATTATTTGTTTTACCTGTTTTATATCGCTGGTTTTCAGAGAAAAAAATAAAAGAGCTATCCAGATAAAATTACTGTGAACTCTAACCCCACGCTAAAGTCACGTTTAGCGTGGGGTTATTGAGTAGATGAACGAAAAGAAAGATTAGATTTAACAATAAACTAATAGTCATGACTGCTTTGTCGGAATATTTGTCGTTAAACAGGCCAAAGCTAACTTCCGCTTTCGTATCTTTGCAGTCTTAATCTCTATGTGTCTCAAGGTCGGATTATGGCACAGACTGTGTGAAAACTCTGATCACCTTTTGGTCTAAGTATGTTCTGCTTATGATCTATTAATCTATACATTTAGTTCACTTAATATACTGATATTTATTTTCGGCCCTAAACCACCTACTTCAGTAGGTGGTTATCATCATTTAGGCTTTGCCTGAAAAAATACTCATGTTAATTCCTTACTTGATTTTTAGCGAAGTCATATAAGGAAAAAACATGAGTAGATACGAGAAAGCATCGCATGTGTATTGGCGATGTCAATATCATATAGTCTGGACACCAAAGTATAGGTTCAGAATATTGAAGAACAAAGTAGGCAGAGATGTTTACAGGTGCATACAAGTTTACTGTGAGCAGTTAGGGTGCAAAGTAGTCGAGTTAAATGTGCAGGTTGACCATGTTCATTTGGTAGTAAAGATACCGCCGAAGTTATCAGTCTCGAAACTAATGGGTGCTTTAAAAGGAAAAATAGCGTTAAAGCTATTTAGCAAATATCCATACTTAAGGAAAAATAAGTTATGGGGAAACCATTTTTGGCAGAGAGGGTACTTCGTAGATACAGTAGGGATAAATGAAGAAATAATAAGACGGTATGTCAGGCACCAAGAAAAGGAAGAGGTACAAGAGCAGACACAGTTAACACTGCAGTAAACAACACCCCCTTCTAGGGGGCTAATGCAAAGCCACCTTCTTTAGAAGGTGGATCTTTTACATAATTAGACTATTGATTCAGTTGAGGGTTGAGGCAGTATGTCAAAGTTTATAAGCGGTGAAAGTCGTGACCAATCAACGTTATTTCCAGAATCGTTGGAAGATTACGTCAGTGAAGATAATACGGTCAGAGTGATTGATGTTTTCATTGAGGAACTAAATCTAGCTGAATTGGGGTTTAAAGGATTAACTTTAAAGTCCACAGGCCGCCCTAAGTATCATCCAGCCACATTATTAAAACTGTATCTTTATGGTTACCTCAACCGTATTCAATCATCCCGCCGATTAGAAACCGAATGCCAACGCAATATTGAACTGATGTGGCTACTTGGTAAGTTGGCACCCGACTTTAAAACGATTGCTGATTTTAGAAAAGACAACGGAGATGGTATAAAAAATGTGTGCAAAACGTTTGTTGAAGTCTGCCGTCGTCTGAATATGTTTGAGAAACCAGTTGTTGCCATCGATGGTAGTAAGTTTAAAGCTAGCAACAACAAAGGCAATAATTTTACGCCAAGCAAAGTTAAATTCCACATCGACCGAGTCGAAAAGAACATTGAACGTTACCTTGAATTACTTGATGAAGCCGATAAAGAGCAAGCTAACGTCACAAAAATTAAAGCCACAAAAGATAGGCTAGCTGACTTTCGCAGCCAGTTAAAAAAACTACACGAGATTAAAGAACAAGTTGAAGCTCATCCTGACAAGCAAATATCCACTACTGATCCTGATTCACGTTTAATGAAAACTCAAGGTTTTACAAGAGTTGTGAGTTATAACGTGCAAAGTGCGGTTGATACCAAGCACCACCTTATAGTGGCGCATGAGGTGACCAACGTGCCAGATAGAGGCCAGCTTGCGTCAATGACAAAACTCGCACAAAAAGCATTGCGCAAGGAAGATATAAGGGTATTAGCAGATAAAGGTTACTTCAGTCAGCCCGATATAAAAGATACTATCGATTTGGGTGCAGAGCCAATCATGCCCAAGACGGATACATCGTCCTCTGAAAAGAAAGGGATATTTAACCGCTCACTCTTCAAATACGATGCAAATAAAGATATTTACTTATGCCCCGCTGGTAATGAACTTCAAAATCGAATGCAGGTATTTGAGCAAGGTAAATACCTTGATGTTTACTTCAATCACATTGCTTGTCGAGATTGTAAAATAAGAAGTCAGTGCACTAACTCTAAAAAAGACCCTAGGCGAATAAGGCGGTGGGTGTAGTGGCATAGTTAATTTGGCCACCCATTAAGAAAGAAATGTTATGCTAATAAGCATACAAATTTGGGTGTAAAA
>NZ_JBPNYQ010000031.1:0-35466 GCF_051235485.1 Pseudoalteromonas nanhaiensis
AGCGAATGTTTACGATATGGTTTTACTTTCATGATTACTGACTCCAAAAAGGTGTCTACTTTTATGGAGTCAGATCAGAACTTGATCCAAGTTAAGAAAACTAAATAATAAAAATCGCGAAAAATACGGGATAGGCTGGGATGACTTGGGATTTAGTGGGATAGCATTTTGAACAGTCTTTAAAATAATGAAAGTCCAAAACGCCTATTTTTATTTATTAAAATAGATAACCGAGAAGATAAAAATAAATACAGCAGCAATACTGAAAAATATCCGCAAAGCCTCTCTTTCTTTTTCCTCTGTTTCATTTTCAATTCTTAGAGTATCAGCTTCTATTGCTTTAGCTTTAGCATTGTACATATCAGCCTGAGCATTTAGCCGTGCTATATGATCATTGACAATTTCATCATGAATAGCCATGAACTCTGAGGCCTCTTTTGTAGACATTGTTGCTTTGATTTTATCTAAAGTAGCCAAATGGCTTTGTTCTAGCTGTGCTTGCAACTCAGGCTCTGTTTTATTGAATAGCTCAATATAGTTCTTTGCGAATTGTTTTGTTAGTTCAGCATTCATGATCTTCCCCTGTTCAATGCGTTTATATAAATGTACCACTTGAATAAAAAAACAACAGGGAAAATTCAGGTTAATTTTTGCCATAAAAAAGCCCCTTTCGGGGCTAATTGGTTGGTTAGAACAGTTCAGGCTGTATGCGTTTTGATTCGGCTGCATGTATGGCCCGAACAATTTGATAGATGCGTTGTTCAGAATATCCATATTTCTTAGCAAGCTCTGTGTGATTATTACCGCGAAAGTCTTGGTAAATTTGGTTGTGCTTAAGTATGGCATCAAGCCCAACACCTTTAGGGATATAAACACTCATACCACCACACTGGTGGCGAAAGTCATCGACTATTAATGTAGCCAATTTTGTGGCTTGTTCTTCATCGATTTTATTCTCTAAAAGCTTACGTTCTATCGAGTCAAGGAGCACTAATAGAGTTTCAGCTGTTTGCGCTTTGCCACTCATGTTACCTCCGGTATTTTGCAATATTCTCTTGCCACTTGCGGGTTGACTCTTCTAACGTTTCTGGTCGTTCGGTTCTTACTTCGATTGACTTGTTAGCAGATACAACTGTTTGCTTAGGGTGGCTTTGAATAAACTTTTGTTGCTCAGTCTCAAGCACCTTTTTAAGGTAAGCATGATCATCACCCATACGTCGATAGCCATTGCGTTGCCAATGATCTCGAATACTCGTCACGGTAATGTTTAATGACTGGGTGAAGACTGCTAAATCAAACTCTTTGGTTAGCTCAATAACATCTTTGCTAATTTTTAATTGTCTAGCGCTCGATAGGTCTGACTTATCAGGCGTAAACAATTGAACATAATTAGCAAGCGCAGCACTTGCTTGACCTGGTAATGCTGTATAAATGCAAAGCAGCTCGTCAGATGCTTTATTAATAGCTACTGCAGATATATCTAATAGACCACGACAATGTGGGCATTTAGCGAGCTTTTGCATTACTTACCCCCTTTATGTCATCTGAAGACTTACCAAAGCGGCGAATAAACTCGTTGCAGTCTTCATAAGCTTGTAGCAAGTCTAAATAGCGAACACGTTGCATGTGTGTAGGCATATTTAAACGGCTAGCTTGTAACTTGGTTTGAATAGCAAACATTTCGCTAGCTTCGTCAAGATCATCTGTTTTTAGCTCTTTGTAGTAGCGTAAAACAGCGGGGATTTTAACCATCATGGCTTGTTTCATTAAGCGTAAGTGGTAGCGTTTAAGGCGCTCAATTAACTGGTTGGCTATTGGTGCCATCCAGTCTAGTCGCTCAATCTCTTTGCCATCATTTAAGCTTTTCGATTGCTTAACACACCATTTTTCAAGAGCAATGTAACTGCCATTTTCAAGTAACTTATGTGCTTTCATCATGGTCCATACTTGGCCTAGTTTCTTAAGCTTCGGCTCTTTATCAAGTAAAGCTTGATCAATCTTGCGCTTAGCTGGCTTTTTCTTTTTAAAGCCGAGCTTTTCCATGCCTTTGATTACTTTGTCTAACTGCTTTTTATCCATTTGCGTGGTGCTGTCACAACCAGCCCAAGCTTTTAAGTTGGCGCGATAAACATCGTCTTCCATATTCAGATCACGCTTAGCAATTTGGATTAATTGAATTAACTTTTTCATGATGCAGACCTTACTAGTGCAACTGCATCTAGATTCCTAACATATAAGCGTTTTCTATATTCGATAGAGCAAGTGCCTTTAACTTCATCTATCTGCAGGACTTTGCCTTCTTTTTTGGATATGTGATAACTACGACCAGTTTGTCTACTCGTAACGAATGAAACCTTGTCGCCTTTATTTATAGTATTCATTGGTCCTCCAAAGCCGCCCGAAGGCGGCTAATCGTTAAGCAGATTGGTTAATGGGTTGATGCACTGCTAAGGTTTCCTCTTTAATAAACTCAACCTTTGATCCTGCATTATTGATTTTGGCTTTGTTAAAGCTATTCAAAGCCTTCTTGTATGATGACGATGTGACCATAGGGTAACCATTCACACGCACTCTAAATGTTTCAGTACTCATGCTGGTTGCTCCGTTTCAGTTAGGTGCTCAATAGGCACATGAACAGGTTTAATAAAGAACTGTTCTTTTTGGTTAAATGTGATGCCTGGAATATCTTTAATTTTTTCACGGTGCTTGATAAGACCAGGCTTATTTACGGATGTTTTAACGCTGAGTAGATCTGATAGCTTAAGTTGTTCTTGTAGCTTTTTAAGAGCATCAATCACATCTTGGCCGTTCTTCACTGTTACTGATAACGGTGGTGTGCGAGTGCCAATTTCGCCTACATCAAATACACGCGACTTTTTACCTGCAGGTACTATGTCTTGCTGGTTTGCGGTAAAGAAAATTTGTGCTGATTTACTCAGTACTTTAATTTCGTTGTTGATCGCCGTTGTTTTATCTTTTAAAGACGCTTTGGCAACTTCAATAGTTTGGTTCGTGTGAGCTGTGGCAATTTCTAGTTCGGTTTGCAATTGGCCAATCCGAAAAATCGTTTGCTCAAGTTCTTCTGAGCTGCTTACAGACAGCATATCGTCTGACTTTACGCGGCGGTTTGGTTGTTTAGCCATGGCTTTCATCCTTCATATTATGGATTTGGTTTTCAAGTTTGTGGGTCGCATCTTGCAATTGCGCTAAGGTATTAAGCGCATCTTGCTTACGGCCCGATAAAATCTCGCCATTAACCAGCTCAGTAAGTTGTGCAATGGTATAAATTGTTGGCGCGGTAGAATGGGTAAAACGTTGAGTGCTTATTTGGGCTGTTGCACTATTCATGGTTACTTCCTCAAGCTGCTTTTTCTTGAAGCCAGGCACGCGCATCTTTTATAACTTGTTGTGCGTCATCGCCTGTGAATGGCAAACCAATATCACCAATAACAGCTTGTGCTTTTGGTGTTAGGTTCTCGATAGTTATGCGGGTAGTCACTTCAAACTGAAGCAAGTACTTTGCACGTTCTTTCTCTGTTTCTAACTGGCTTAGTAGTGCTTTGTTAAGCTCAGTAATTGATAAATAGGCCATGTTAAGCTCCTAAGTTGTGGTTTAGTTTCTGGTGCTCTTGTCCGTTAACAGGGCGATGCAAAGACTCTTGACGGCCTGCCGCTATGCCGTCGAGTACAGCCTTTTTGGTATTAGCTTTCTTGCCACGCTTTAACGGTGAGCTGCTACTTAGGTCGGGGAACTCTTGCGCCATATAACGCTCAATAATGCTGGTTTCTTTTTCGCTAAGGGCGAACTCTTCAACCGTGCGGGTAATACCAAACACCCAGCCCTCAGCAAAGCGATCGCCTCGCGCTACTTTAGTTGCACGCTTACATTGTTTAGGTTGCTGCTTTACATAGTCTTGGCGAGTTTGTTTTAGCTTGGTCCAAAGTACCTCGTAGCAGTATTTGGCTAGTTCAGCTTGTGGATTAATACCAATAAACGACGCCTCAAAAGTGCCATCTTGCTTCATATCCATTACAAAGCGCACACCAAATACACGCTTGATTAAATGCAATAAAGCAGCGTGGTAGCTCACTACTTTTTTGCAATCCGTTTCAACGCGTTCATGCTGTACATAGCTAAAATCAATGTCGCTTTCGCTAATCTTATGTTTGCGCATTAAGTTTTGTGCTTGGCGCATAGCCGCAGCTGCTTCGTGTTCATTGGTTGCTTGTTTGGCAAGCGCTAAACACTGACGAACTTTTTTAAGAATGCGAGAATCCATCACTAAACCCTCACGTATTCTTCAGCTAACTCAGCCGTAATACGCTCTTCACCTACATCAGCGGCTTCGTTCATTAGGTTTTTCATTAGCGTGTTAACGTTGAGTGGATAACTCATATCAACCATTTCATCCGGTCGGCCTGTTGTGCGGCCAAACTTGCGAATACCACGCAGCGCTTGTTGCATTTTTTCGATAGCGGCAGGCTCTATCACTTTTTCTGGTACCATATTGGCGGCTTTGAGTTTGTGATCGATGTACTCTTTTAACTCGGTACCCAACGGCGGCACTTGTAGCTTATTTACACGGTATGCAAATTCGCGCACGTTCATTGAGTTCAGTACTTTGTCGAGTTCGGTTTGGCCGATGATGCAAATGCCAATTAACTTAGTGAAACCTTCGCTCAGCTCCCACAGCACTTTTAATTGCTTAATGGTTTCTTCATCTAAGCGGTGGCCTTCATCAATAAGCAAAATGTGACGATTGCCAGCATTGCAGCTGCGCGTTAGTTCTTCACGAATAATTGCATCACGGTCTTCGCTACTACGTGGCAACTTAGAAATGTTCAGCTCACGACAAATAGCCTCACTTATGGTGTTTGACGCTATTTGTTTTTTATCGATACGGGCTGGACGAATAACACGAATGTTCGGATGCTTTGCGCGTATCTCTTCAATGGTAAAGTTCATCATCACTGTTTTACCACTGCCGCACTCACCGACAATCGCCATTAAGGTACCAACTTTTGCACAGTTGATAATTGACTCAATTACATAACGTTGCTGTGTGCCTAAGTAAACGTGATCAATGCTGTAAATCTCGTTATCCCATGGGTCACTAAGAACCTTAAAATGTTGTCTTGCTCGTGGTGTAAGCATTTTTGCCTCCGGTGTTTCAAATACAATGTGCCCGTTAATTGAATCTTCATGACCAATGATCAGGCGTCTGGTTTTATTGCTATGCTTCCACTGGCTGCCAGTGGTTACTGCATTGCTGTGTGGATCATCCAAATAGATTTGGTAAACGTTGCTTTCGGTTACTAAGCCATTCTCAATTGCATAGCGCTCAAGGCCGCGTTTAACTGCTTCGCGGGTTTTTTCGCGTTTAGGGAATTCAGACTTAGTCACAATTTTGTTCAGCGTTGCTTCGCTGGTTTTTACATCTGCATGTAGGTCTAACCACTGCACTAACTGCTTGTAAGTGATATTGCGGTTCGCCATCATGCGGCCTAGTTTTATCTTCCAGGTCTTTTGGCTGATCTTCTTTTTGTGCTCATTAGGTTCGTTCATGCTGACTATTAACCTCTTCTAATGGCATATAACCTTCTTCAGGATATTCAGTGCAGTGAACAGTCAAGCCTTGGTAGACCTCACCGTTTTCTAGTTGCACCTGTTTATCAACTGTGAGGGTGTGTTCAGTTGCTAAGAAGTCCGCTTCAGCAGTACTAGTAAATGCACCAGTTCCAATAAAGATCGGTTTTTGCACACGGATTCCTGCAAAATTACAAATCGATATGATTTGCTTGGTTGATAGGGTTAGTTCTTTCATTAGGCCACCTTCCTGTATTGGTTTGGATAAGTGGCGAGTACGCGCTCAAAAAACTCGTCGCGTTCTTTTTCGTCATTGAAAATGTACTGACCTTTTTCGTCGGCAAGTTCAGTCCAGCGCTTTGCATCAATTAGCTTTACATGCACCATGTACACTGTGCGTGTACGGCCAGATACAACGTTAAACGGTGCGCGCTCTGCTTTGCGTAGTTGATGTTTTTTACTGCATCCCATGGTGGTTCTCCTAACGGGTAAAATTAACCACGTTTAAGTGGTTTGGTTTGTCTAAGGTTGCTAGCTCGTCAAGTAAGCTAGGTAATTGGCTTGCCTCGATACTGCGATCAGCAAGGTATGTTTTTTCTTCGGGGGTAATTGGTGTGCCGCGCTTTGCCACAATGGCTTTGCGTAAAGCAACACCGTTTAATCGGTTAGTTGGTTGCTGCAGGCCTGTATCAACTTGCTCACCACGAACACGCATAAAGTCTGGTGTTTGCAGTTCGTTTAAATGGCTATGCGCATCGAGTGCGCCACCAAAAGGCACCGCTTTTTTGCCGCGTTTGGCTTTTGCTATTTGCTCATCGCTCATGCCAGGGTAAGCATCACGCTCAGCTTGTTTACGAGCAGTATCAATGGCGGTGTCTTTAGGCGCTTTCATTTGTTCGCCAATCACAGCCCCAGTAATATCAAAGCCGGCATCATCAACTTCTATTGGTGCAACAGTGTGTATTTGCTGCTCGCCTTGATACTTGCAGTACACTAAAATTTCGCCACGCTCAGAGAGCGCCATAGGCAGCACAAGTACTTTTAGGCCTTTGTAAATACCAACCAAACCATCAAGCGCATATTTTTGGCTGCGTTTAACCGTAGGGTGTACAAAGGTGATCGATAGGTCGGGTTTAACCGTGCGGGTTTCTTCTTTATGAGTAAGCAACCAACGACAAATGTCTTCGCTTGGTAGGTCACGTACTTTGCCGTGTGCCATACGTTTCATCCAAAACTCATAGCGGCCTTTACCATGGCGGCTGTGTTTTGCTGAATAGTTTGGGATTTGATCGGCGTTGTATGCGTTTTGCCATGCAATAACACGTTCGTTTAGTTCTGCTACGCTGTTTACAGGCTCAAACATCAAACGTGATTCAAATAGCTTCTCAACTAAGTTGTTCGCGTTTTCTACTTGGCCTTTCGCGCGAGCGCGGCCCACTTCGTGATCAATCACATCAACACTCAGTGCATCAAGTGCGCGAATAACAGCCCCAGCGGTGTTTGCTGAGCCTTTATCCATTACTAAAATGTCGGGTAAACCACGCATTGGGCACTTTTCATCATTGTGTAAGCCCCAGCACCACAGCAAAAAGTCATATAGGTTTGCCATGGTTTCACCCGCGCTTTCGTAATAACGAACACGCACTGCACCAGAGTAATGATCGGTAAGAACATAGCGCCATACACGTAGGTTCTTTATCTTTTCAAGGTTCTCTGGCTTGTTTTTATAAAACTCGTCATCGCTCATAAAGCGCTGAACACGGCCTTTTTTGCCACCAGGTGGGTAGTAAATTAAGCATAAGCTCGGATCTACTTGGTGAACGTGGTTTGGATAAAGGCTACGTAACTGCACATGTGCTGTGCTTTGGTTAAGCATTTTTGCTGTGGCGTTTTGCTCACGTAATAACTTACGCACCGTGCTTGGGCTTTTAAACTCACAGCCATTGGCCGCTAAAATGCTCATAGCATTTGGCGTTTCTACGATCTGCTTGCCATTTTTACGGCTGCCTACAGCCAACATGGCTTTTAGTTTATCGAGGCTTTCAGGGTCTTGGCTGCTTTGGCCTTTGTCAGCTCGCGCTTTACGGCCACTGCTGTAACCGAGTTTTGCTAACTCACGGTAGAAGGCATCTTTACTTAGCCCTAGGCGCTCTTTAGCTTCAGCTAAAATCTTGCCTTTTTCGCCGTGCTTTGCGTTTTCGATTCGCTGTTTAAAACCAAGTAAAATATCGTCAGCCATGATGCTTACTCCTCGTTACTCATGGCGCTGTCGTTTAGCTCTTGCAATACATCAAGGCTTGGGCGCATTTTTGGTAGGTAGCCCTCAAGAATGCTTGATGTTTCAAGCCAAGCTTGCGCAAAGTCTTCTGCTAAGGTCTTAAAGCTATGCAGTAAACCAGCAGCAAGGTGCTCAACAACTTGTGGCGATAAATCGTCGTTATCTAAAAAATGATCACGTAAGGCCATTAAACGACTAAGTGATTCAATAGCATTGCTTTCATATTTAGTGGCTTCAAATAGCAGGTGTTTAGTTTGGTCTTTCCAGGCATCGGCTTTGAACTTGGTGCTTTCAAGTTCTGTTTGATAGTCCATGGCTTTCATTTGGTACTCGTCGCGCATACGAATAGCCACTTGGCGCTGAGAGTCTAACTCTTTGGTTTTTAGCTTCTCGGCATCTAACTCTTTTTTGTGCTGCGCTTTTAGGTCATCAATTAAGTCTTTTACCGCCTCTTTATCACCGGTTTCTACCGCCTCAGATTCGATAACTAGCGCTTGTTCATCTGATGGCAGTTGGCGTAGAGCTTTTAAATCGCGATAGCCTAAACGCATAGCTTGTGCTTGCTCAAAGAACGCCTCACCAAATTGAGAAAGGTTTAATAGACGTTCATCAACACTCTTACGACTCATCCCTAAGATCTTTTCGCAACATTGATCCCAAGTGGAAACGGTTTCCAGTTTTCCTGATTCGCCTTTATAAGTTAAGCCCTTGTAATTCTTAGAGTCTTTAACTTGTTGTAAGATCTTTAATTCGGAAACCGTTACCAGTTTTCCAATAAAATTGAATGCTTGAATTTGTCCAAGTTGCATTAACGCATCTTGCTTTGAGGCAAGCACTTGTGTTGTTTCAACTGTGATTTGTTGTTCTAGGGGTGATAATTCGGTTGTCATACGATTGCTCCGTAATTTTTACGATCTTGCTCAAGTTGCATAGCACGCTGATTAATCGCTAGTTGTGCGCTGTTGGCGATGGTGATAAGGGCAGGCCCCAAACGTACTTTGTTTTGGTCCCATGGGCAGTGCTCAGCAAAACCTGCATGGATCAGATTTTTAATAACTGACGTTGCTTGTGGTTGGCTGATACCCATTTGCTTGGCGAGTTCGCCAGGGCGCATACCATCTGCTTCATGACCACTTAACGCCTTAATAGCGTTCAAACCACGTTGCATGGTGGTTGATAGGTATTGTTCGCTCATGCTGGCACCTGCTGAGGTTGGTAAAAGCTATGCAGCTCTTTAGCGCAGCTAGGACATACGGTGTCTATATCGATGTGGTTGGTTTCAACATGACGCCAGCCCATTTGATAAGCTGCTTTGGCAAAATCATCGATAGATATTTTATGAGTGGGTACTGTTTCTTTATGCTTGCAACATAAGCATGTGATGCTGTAATGCGGGTTAGCATTAATGTTTAATAAAAGCCCTAACTTACGTACCGGTGAAAGCTTTATTGGACACTTTACGTTTTGAGTTAGTAAATTCATGATCTGTATTCCTTTTGGGCTATGGCCTTTAGCTGCTCCATCGTCATCAAAAACACCGTTTTAGTGCTTTGCGGGCGAAATTTAGGCGGTTTTTGGTCTTTGATAGGGGCAGTTTTCATGGCATTTACTCTGTGTTAGTTAACCGCTGCAGGATGATCAGCTTTGGCTTGGGTAAGGAGGTTTTGAGCTTTGTTTTGCAGTTCTTGGGCTTCGAGTTGGTAACGGGCTGCTTGTTCTAGCATTTGCCCGCGTTCATCAAATACACGATGCAAAATTGGTTTTAATAATTCATTGGCAATACTGACATTGCCCACAGCCCAGCAGAATGCTGAAAGGTATTCCATAGGCATTGACTGCTCTGAACTGGGCGCTAACCACTTATTTAATTTACCCGCATTAATGACGGCATCACCTGCTAGGGCATCGTTCATACGATCAGCGATGCGAGGGCGTGAATAGCCAGAATCTTGAATGGCTTTGTTTAGTGCTGCCAAATACAAGTACCGTACATCACAATTTGGTGCTTCTTCTGCGTTTAATATGCTGTTTGAGTTCATGGTTTGTTTTCCTCTGTGTTTTGAAAATAAAGAAATTTTTAGGGTTAAAATTACCTAAACCTTTCCCTGTTCTTTTTTAACTGGCGACCGATAATGAGTTGTGTGCAGGAGGGATGGGCTGTCCCTCGCGTAACGCGGTAACAATTTGAGAGGTCCTTTTAGAACGATCTTTAGGGCCTCTTTTATTCGGAGAAAAATATGGCTCTACATCCCCAAATACTTCTTCAAGAGGAAGGTCAAGGCATTTACAAATTGCATCTGCTACTGGCTTTGAGTAAGTCTCACGTCTTGAAACTCTTGAAACATGACTAGAGGTTAATTTCAGTGCTGCAGCAATATCTGAAAAGTTGATATCTTTCAGCTTCAATGCCTCTCTGATTTGTTCATGACTGATAGCTTTTTTAACCATAATTCTGTAACCTTTTATAGTTGGTGAAAAATATATTGTTCGTATTTAGTGTGCGTTTTAATTTAAGCGAACAATAAAATGATTGTCAACAAAACATTTTAAAAATTACTGTTACTAAAAAATGGTTGACTAAACATTATGGTGTTCGATAAGGTAGATTTAATTGATACCGAAGCCGTTATTGAAAGGCTAAAAGTTAAACTTAATATCCATAGCAATAGACAGCTGTCGTCCGAATTAGGGATGTCAATCAACGCTATAGCTCAAAGTAAGGCTAAAAACACTTTGCCTTACGGGCCAATAGTTGAATATTGCGTAGATAAAGGTTACGACTTGAATGAAGTTTTTACTGGTATTGGCACGGGATCAATTGTCCAAAAAGCCGCAGCCCCCACAAGTGATGATGCTTTGCGAGCATTAGATATGGTCGAAAAGATATTAGAACGGGAGTTGTATAGTAGAAATTTGCCAGCGGATAGATTATTAACAGTGGCCAACAAGTTACGCCCAGTGTTAATAAAGGCCTGCTTTGAAAATGATTTTTGCGAACCACTTGTTGAAACTATGGCAAAGGGGGCGCTAACGTTGGCATAAATGGAGTTTTACCCAATGTTAAAAAGTATTGTACTTTCAGCCCTAACATTAGCCGCTTTTACCTTTACGAGTGCGACTCAGGCTTTGGAGCCTTTGCCTGATAGAGCGCGTGTTTCATCTATGCAAGCTCAGCTACTGTTGCCAGACAGCAGTAGTTTAAGTGTAGATATGAACTTTGATTGTGGCTCAGCGTTTGAGTCAACAGGGATGATTATTACAAACGAGCGTGGCGCTCAGCTTTTAGCTGCTGCATACACGCATATGTACGGACAGGAAGCCGGTGAATTTGTGATGCAACAGTGGTACACAAAAAAACACCCTGATGACCCGCGTAAACCGACCTTTCTTATTGTTAAACCCAACCAAAATATTAATTGGGAAAAACCAGCAGCGGCTAAAACAAGCCTGTTACAAGCGCGAACACTTGATGCTCAAAGTGTGAGTAGTGACGATGCAACCCCTGATTACCAGGCAACGGTTGAGTCGTTCTGTGGTACGCGCAACCACGTACAATATTAATAATTAGGCTCTTATAATAATAAATGGCGCGGCTTAAGCTGCGCCGACCAAGGAGAGGGGCATTGATTATGTCTGTTAAAGCACGTTTATACGGTGGATTACTTTTCATTGTGCTTTGCCTATTTTCAACAGGGGCAAGTGGGCATAGTACACCTAACAACATGACTGAAGTGGTACAGGGCAAGAATGGTTTTATGTATTTTGCTAGCCACGAAGGTTTGTATAAATATGATGGTTATCACTTTGCATTAATTGAGGCGCTGCCAGCACAGTGGGTATATGCACTTACAACGAATGCAGATAAAAGCATGTTATATGCTGCAAGTAATGGTCATATTTATGCTTACGATGTTTTAACAGGCAATGTTAAGCAATTTGCCGAAGTAACCAGTAAAGATATGGCTGTAAATGGCCAGCATGTTTACGCCGCTACCTCGAAAGGGGTTGAGGTGTTAAGCAAAAAAAACGCTGGGAACCTGCAAGCGCTGGTTGGGCAAACTGTGTTAAAAGTGCTATCGCACGATGGCCAAGTATACGCACTAACCAATACAGGGCTTTGGCATTTGAATTTAAACCATCAGCGTCAGCTGATAAAGATGCCCATACATTCAGGGTTAATTGCCGCTGTTGGCGATAGATTATATATAGCCCACGAACAAACCCTTTATAGTTACGACCTCATCACAGAACAAGTTCATAAAACCTCACTTAACACCACACCTAGCGCTATGACCATCTATAAAAATAGTTACTTAGCGATGGCTATGGCAGGTGAAGTTCGTTTGTACTCAACGCTCGATAAACAATTTGTATCGGGTGTTTTGAATAAAAGTAAGCTGTTTTTTAATAGTGTTTATGCGGACTCACAATCAAACCTTTGGGCTGTAGCTGATAATGAATACGAGATTATTTCTCAAGATTTGAATCAGTTTAACCTGCCACTGGTAAGTCGATACAACGTGCTAGGTAAAGATAATCAGAGTTTATTAATGGGCACCGATTCGGGTGTTTATCGCTTTGTGCAGCGCCAGTTCGTGGCAATGGACGCGTTAAATAACGCGCTTAGCCAAGAGCAAAGCAATGAAATTACCAGTATTGCCAGTGATAAAGTAACGCTTGTTGGCACTACAAATGGTTTATATGTGTGGCAAAACGAGCAGTTAAGCCGATTGGCGAATGGTTATATTTTAGGTATTGAAAAAATTGCCGGCTGTTGGCTTGTGTCTACCAGTGGCCAAGGCGTGATAGTGATTGATGATAACTTGGCCATTGAAAAAGTGCTGAATGTTGACAGCGGCCTTGCTGCTAATGAAGTACTGGCAACCAATAAGTTTGAGCACTTGCTGTATATAAGTACTAGCAAAGGTTTGAGTGTGTACAACGTTAAAACGGGTAATATGAGCCACAGCCTTACAACTCAAGCAGGCAAAGTAAGTAAAGTGACGATGCTTGATAATAGCGTTTATGTAGCAGCTTATGGTGGTGGCCTGTATAAGCAAACCAATAACGGGTTTAAATTGTTAGTAAGCCCTCGGTTCATTACTGATTTAGCGGTGTTCAATGGCAGCTTGTACATTGCAACTACAAACGGTTTATTTACGCTGGTGGATGAAACGGTTGTAGCCATTCCTCATACTGAAAAACAATACTTTGGCGCTAATAGTTTAATGGCTTATAACGGCGCGATGTATGCTGTATCGAACAATGGGTTATTAGGTTTGAGCAATACGAACTTGCAAAACGATAAGCCTGTTTTGGTGTCGTCAATGAGTGTGAATGATGCCAGCTTAAATGCATTAAATGATGTACAACAAGCTAGCCAAATGACGTTGCACTTTAGTAATTTTGACTATGCACTTACTCAATATTACGACTATCAATACAGCCATAATGGCGGTGCCTGGATAAACCTAAACGAGCCAGTAGTTCACTTTAGCCAGTTAAACGAAGGTGAACATAGCTTAGTTGTAAGAGCTACGTTAGATGGTAGCCACTTTGTTAAAAGCGCCCCTATAGTTTGGAATGTTCAAGGTTCTTTTTATAAAAGCGATGCCTTTGCGTGGGTGTGCGCTGTGTTGGTGGTGTTATTGTTTGTTGCAGTATTTTTTGTGTTTTTGCAACGCCATAAGCAAATGCGCGAAGTATTTAGGCGTATGCGTGATACCAAGCAACAAACTGCATTAAGCCAGGGCTTTAGAAAATTAGTGTCGGGTTCGCATTTATGCCAAGGCAATGATTTACAGCTAAGCGATGGCCTACTGCAGCTGGACGAAGCAAAAGATATTCTATTACCTGTTGTGTACAGCCATGGTGCACTGGGCAATACCTCGCTTGAAGATGGCCTTAAGATGCTCTCGGCCAATACATCATTGCAATATAGCCAAACAGAGGTTGAGTTTAATTTAGCGCTTGGAAGCAAAGCCTTACCTGAGAAGCTAAGCCAAGACATTTACGCGTTTATTAATCATGCTTTTATTAATGCGTTGCAACATGCTGAGGCGCGTTACATTGAAGTGAGTGGTAAGCGAAGCAAAGATGACTTTGTGATCACTATACAAGACGATGGTAAAGGAATTGCCTTTTTAGATAAGTTTATGCGCTTTGGTACCGGCCTTGAATCGATGCACGATATTGCCCGTTCGTTAGGCGGTAAGCTACGCATTAACCGAGGTATTAAAAATGGTACCGTGGTGCAGTTGAAGTTTAGAGCACAGTGTAAGGATTCTAAAAACAGTAGAAAACTTGAGGGGGCTGCATCATGACCCCTGAGCTTTCTGAGCACATTACTCTTGTTATATTTTTTGTTGGTATTGCTTTGTGCTTGCCGTATTTATTTCACGCTGGGTATCACCTGGTGCGGTATTTGTGGGTGATTATCGGTATTCGATACAGTGCTAAAGAGCGGCAATTCCGTAAAAGCATGGCTCGACTTAATCGAGAGCGTAAAGCACTCAAAAAGCAAAACTGTTCAAGTAAGCATGTTGATCAACAAATACAGGAATTAATAATTGACTATTGCCGTGATACTGATGAGTTAGTTGAGCAGTTGCTTAAGCAATAACATTATCATTAATCATTTCCTCCCCATTCATTTTTACTAAAACCCTTTAATTTAGCCCCTCAGTAAATAGCGCCACACTGGCGCTATGAAAACACAAAACTTTGCCGACCTTACCCCGAATTACAGCCGTGCATTTTTATTTTGCATGGACTGGATATATGAGGCAGAAGGAGGCGACTCTGATCATAGCGCCGACAAAGGTGGGCGAACGCGGTATGGCATTAGCCAAGCTGCTTACCCGAATGTTGATATAGCTAATTTGACATGGCCTCAAGCCATGCGCATTTACCATCGTGATTTTTGGCGCGGTAGTCGTGCTAAAGAACTGGCTGAGTATGGTTTATATGAATTAGCTATGTTGCATTTAGATTCTGCTATTAACCATGGCGTGCCATTGGCCAATATGCTTTTGCAGCAAGTATTGCGAGTAAAGGTTGATGGCATATTAGGTTCACGCACCTTTGCTGCAGCCATTAACGCAAACCAAACTAACTTAATGGTTGACTACTTTGCACGCCGCGCCAGCAAATACAGCCGCATTGTAGTTAATGATCCTAGCCAAATTGCGTTTTTATTTGGCTGGCATCGTCGCTTATTTAAGCTTGAAAACCGCATTGATTATGCTAAGCGAGTTTTAAAAGTATGGGGTGACAAATGAAAAGTTACCCTGAATACGTTAAGCGTGGCCGAGCCATGCGAATTAGCACCTACCAAAATGGTACCAACCCAGACCCACAGAGCATTTGCCCTGTGGGCGACCCCACTTTAGTTAATGCATTTTTAAAAGGCTGGCACTCAATTAGCGGTGTTCGCCTTGAAGCCGAAGCCCGCATTGCAAATACAGCAAAAACAAATAGGAGTAACCCCCGTGGATGATATGAACCAAATAGTTAAATGGTACCCATGGGTGCAAGGAGCTGTGCTGGTTTTTTTCTTTGTAGGTGCCTATGTGCTTAAGAAATCATTTGCTAGCAAGGATGATGTGACGGCACAAGACAAGCGCTTACAAACGGTAGAGCAAACGTATGTGAAGAATGAAGATTTTGCTGAAGTCAAAGCGGCTGTTCAACGCATCGAAGTTGAGGTTAAAGACTTACCCCAAAATGTCAGTGCGTTAAGTAAAGAAGTCGCCAAGCTACAGGGTGAAAATAACCATTTACATGATCTTTTAAAACGCATTGAGCATCCGCTTAATTTGATTGTTGAATCAAAAATCTCCGGTAAACAGTAATGCGAAATGAGCATGAACTAGAGCTGTGGTTTGTACTTTGTCTGTTAATCGCTGGGTTCTTTTTTTTCATGTGCGTGTGTTTTTGGCTTGTTTTTGCGTTTTGCCAATTAGTTATTGCGTTTATTTATGAGCGCTTTTTTAAGGGTGAGGACAATGAAAGACCTATTTGATGCTGATCAGCGTTTAGTTATTTTGCGTGCCTTAAATGAGGCGGCAGGCTATAGCGCTAACTGCAGTATGTTGAGCTGTGTATTAGCAACCTACGGCCACAATATTAGCCGCGATAGAGTGCGTGCCCATATGCGCTTTTTAGAAGATGTGGGTTTGCTCACTATTGATGTGGTGGGTGATAAAACCTTGGTTGCACGGATTACTGAGCAAGGCGCTGATGTTGCCACTGGCCGTAAGTCGGTTGACGGTGTTAAGCGTCCAGCACCAGGAGGCAACTAACATGGCACGCGGCAATAAGATTGAGCGCTTACCTGAGCATATACGTGAAAACTTGCGCGAGATGCTAGGCACTAAGCAATACACTTGCCAGCAAATTGCCGATGCGATTAACGACGAACTGGCAAACATAAGTGGTGAGCAAACCGATGTTGAGTCAATTGATGACAATACGGTTTGGCGTGAAAAAAAGCGTATTGAACAAATTAGCCACGATATTAAACAAAGCCAGGCTTATGTTGAGGCGCTATCGAAACAATGCGATTTATCGAGTATTGGTGATACTGGCCGAGTGTTAATGAACCTACTGCAAAGCGCTGCGTTTAAAACAACCTCTAATTTAATGAGCCAAGAAGATCCGATTGATCCTGAAACGCTTGGTGATTTGGTTTTAAGTATTAGCCGGTTGCAACGCAGTGCAAACTATAACGCCGACTTAGAAAAACAAATTGCTGAAAAAGCCCGAAAACAAGCGTTAGCCGAGGCACAAGAACAAGCTGAAAGTGCAGCTAAAACCGCAGGCTTAAGCTCTGGCAATATTGATTTAATACGCCGAGCCATTGCTGGGGAGCGTTTGTAATGGCAATGGATACACAAGAGTTAACGTCGATTTTATTACCGTACCAGGCGGAATATGTTTGGGACCAGTCGCCCGTTATCATTTATGAAAAGTCGCGCCGTATCGGTTTAAGTTGGGGCGAGGCTGCAGCGAGTGTGCTTGATGCTGCGGCAAGTAAAGCAGCAGGCGGCATGGATTGCTGGTACATCGGTTATAACAAAGATATGGCCGAAGAGTTTATTCGTGACTGTGCGAACTGGGCTAAAAGCTTTAACGAAGTGTGTGATGACGTAAGCGAAGAGATTATTACTGATGAAGGTAAGGATATTCTTACTTATGTAATTCGCTTTGCTAGTGGCTTTCGAATTATTGCGCTGAGTTCCAGACCATCAAACTTACGTGGTAAACAAGGCCGCGTGATACTTGATGAAGCTGCATTCCACGATAATTTAGATGAACTGATTAAAGCCGCTTTTGCCCTGTTAATTTGGGGCGGTAAGGTGCGCATTATCAGCACCCATGATGGTGAAGAAAACCCATTTAATTTACTCATTAAAGAATGTCGCGCAGGGAAAAAACCATACAAGGTTTACCGCACTACATTTACAGAAGCGCTAAGCCAAGGCTTGTATAAACGCATTTGTGCCATGAAGGGCTTAGAGTGGACTCAAGAAAAAGAAAATGCCTGGGCGCAAGAAATATACGACTTTTATGGTGATGGTGCAGCTGAAGAACTTGATGTGATCCCAAGTGCAGGTGGTGGTGTTTACATTAACCGAATGCTGGTTGAACGTTGCCAGCACCCAGATAGCAAAGTCGTTCGCTTAGAAAAGCCTGATGATTTTGTTACGAACCCTGAGCGTACTCGCATAATTGATGATTGGCTGAAAGACACAATTAAACCGTTAATTGATGCCATGCCAGGTAAACGAACTGTGTTTGGGCAAGACTTTGGCCGAAGCGGTGACTTAAGTGTGCAATGGCTTATGCAGCAAGAAAGCCCTACTAAATACCACACGCCATTTTTAATTGAGTTAAGAAACATTCCGTTTGATTGCCAAGAGCAAATTACCTTTTACCTGCTCGATAATGTGCCGCTGTTTTTTCACGGCAAATTTGATAGCCGAGGTAATGGCCAATCGTTGGCAGAAAAAGCCATGCAACGTTATGGCGAAAGCCGAATTGATTGCGTGATGTTATCGCGGCCTTGGTACAACCAATTTTTCCCTAAATATAAGGCTGCACTCGAGAGCAAATTAATTACCGTGCCTGAGAGTGAAGATGTAGTGGCTGATCATCGGCGCGTTATTTTAGATAAAGGCCAGCCAAAAATGGATGATGGCCGCGACAAAGGCAGTGATGGTAAATGGCGACACGGCGATACTGCCGTTGCGGGTGTACTGGTAAATGCCGCCACTTTGGAAGAGGGCGAGCCAGCTGCAGGTGTCAATGTTCCCAAAGCTGAAAACTCAATGAATACCCGACCATCTCGCTTGCAAGGCCGAACACGTGCAGGCGGTTTGTTTAGACGAGCAATTGGCTATTTGGCTCCAACTAACAAGGTAACACTTCAGTACTTTAACGGCTCTGAATGGATATTTATTGGCAACTTTAGAAATGAGCAACTTGCTTGGATTAGTTTAGGTGGCGATGACTTCAACTATCGAACCATAAATGAAAGTGGCCAAGTGCTAACAGATAAGTCTGGGTAAAAATCAAAAACTAAGGGTGACGCTCTCAGAGCGATTTTAAGCGTTTGCAATGTGTTTTGAGTGCCATTGCACGGAAAATTTTATTTAGCGCCGCCTAGGCAAATGTAAAAGATTTACAAAAGGGTTAAAAAGCTATGTTTGGTTCAAAAAAGCGCAAGGCAAAACAAGAGGCAGAATTTGCAGCAAAAATTGCTGCAATTGTTACTGAAACAATTGCAAGCAACACTGCCGCAAATGAATCAGCTACCACATTTAAAGAAGCAGCAGGTGCTATGGCTGGCTCAATTGATGCTGATGACCACTTATATTCAAAGCTGTCTGGTGATTCTAATCGTAACTTAAGTGGGCCAACCCGAGCGCGTATGAACAAAATAGCGCCTTACCTTTGGCAAAGTAACATGATTGCTAACCGCATTATTGAGTTACCGTTGGCGTATTTATTGGCGGAAGGCGTAAAAGTCACGAATGATGATGAAGACTATCAAGCCGTCATCGATGCATTTTGGACGCACCCAATTAATAACATGGCTATTAAGCTTGAAAAGAAAGTGCGTGAGCTGTCGATATTTGGCGAGCAGTTTTATCCTGCCTTTGTAAATCCGCTTAGTGGCGAAGTGCAATTAAGCTACCTAGACCCTGCCCATGTTGAGGAAGTTATTTACGACCCGCGCAATCCAGAGCAGCCGGTTGGTGTAAAAACCAAGCGTATGACAAATGGCCGACAATACATTTATAGAGTGATCATCAATGGCCCAGAATCGGTGTTTACCAAACAAACGCAGCGATTACGTGAAGGTTTTAATGATGGCGATATTTTTTATTTTTCAATTAACAGCTTTTGCGCCCACGGACGGGGCAACTCTGATTTAACTGCGCAGTGTGATTTTTTAGATTTATACGACGACTTTATTTTTGGTGAAGGCGATCGTGCTGAAAACTCCCGGGCGTTTGTGTGGGATGTTACTTTAAAAGGCGCTGACCAAAATAAAGTAAATGCCCGAGCTGCAGAAATTCAAAGCAACCCGCCAAGACCAGGCTCGGCGAATGTGCATAACGATTCAGAAGAGTGGAAAGCAGAAAGCCCCAGCTTAGGCTCTGGCGACACCGAGGCCTTAGCAAAATTATTTAGGAACCACATGTTAGGTGGTGCGACTATGCCACCAAGTTGGTTTGCTGATGGGGGTGACGTTAACCGTGCGAACGGGGAAGCCATGGCCGAGCCGACATTTAAAATACTTGCTATGCGCCAGCGCTACATTATTTACATGCTGCACGAAATAGCGACCTTTGTTATTCGCAAGTACTACACAGCAACCATGGGCATTGAGCCAGACCGCATGGTTGAAACTGATGTGTTTAAGTCAAAGGTGGTGATGCCAGAAATGACTGCCAAAGATATAAGCCGTTATGCTGCTGCGCTGCAGCAAGTTGTGGTAGCGGTAAACCTTGGGATTACACAGGGCATTATGACCGAAGAAACGGGGTTAAGTGTGATTGCATCAATTGCGGACCGATTAGGTGTTGAGATTGACCCTGAGCAAGAGCTTATAAACGCGCAAGCTGCTATTGCCCAAAAAGCGAAAGACCAGGTAAAGGCTGACACCTTTAACGAGTTTGATGGCGCAGACGATGCAGGCGTAGATGATGACACCGAGTGAACGTACTAAGGCCTTTAATAAAGCCCGTACAGCACAGCTCAAAGCGCTACTTAAAAGTAAGCAAGGGCTTTGGGATTCGCTGTTGCGTTTGCTTGAGCTTGCTGAAGAAAACACGCAAACCATTTTACAAGGACAGCCGACAGATTGGCAGCAATGGCACTATGGCAAATTGCAGGGGCAAATTAACCAGGTGATGCTTGAATTGGGTGAGCGAAGCGCCGCACAAATTAAAGCCTTTTCACAAACTACTTGGGTGGCAGGTATTAATTTAATAGATGCCCCACTAAAAGCCGGTGGTGTAACGGTAAATGCTATGACGCAGCTTTTACAGCATCGCCAGCTTGTGGCTATTGATAATTTTATGGTTGACCGAATTAAAGATGTGTTAAGCGGTAAGGCTGATTATATTCGATCGCAACTTGGGCTTGTGATGATGGGAGCGCAAGATAGCGAAACCGCTAAAAAAGCCATAGCAGAAAGTTTAGGCGAGAAAAAGATGTGGCGCGCTAAGGCGATTGTAAACACTGAGCTTAGCCGCTTGTATAACACAGCAAGCCATATGCGCATGAACGAAATTGGTGATGCAGTACCAGGCATGGAAAAAGAGTGGCGTTTAGGTCGGCGTAAAGAACACCGCGTTAGTCACTTGGCCGCAAACAATACTCGAGCGGCTGCAAATGAACCTTTTACTATTGGGAGCATTAAGATGATGCACCCACACGACCCCAAAGCGCCGGCAAAGGAAACAGTCAATTGCAGCTGCTTTACGGTACCAGTGATGAAGCACTGGGAAGTTGATCCGAATCTGACAGTAAAAACTTAGGAGATAGAAATGACACTATTAATTTTATATGCGTATTTATTTATAGGGTTTGGTTTTGCTTTGGCATCGTGGCTAGAATCGGCTTCAAAAAATGTTAAAAGTAAAAAGAGTGTACCGGTCTTTTTTAAGGTTGGGACTATTTTTATTTTGTGGTGGCCGTTCATTGCTGTTTACTGCTACCGTGCCTATGTAAAACGAACGGTACCACCTATCGATTGGGATGCGCTTAACAAATAAGAAAACGTGTTTGATTATGATGGCAAGGTCGTTATTATTTTAAAGGGACTTTTATTATTTTGAATTAGCCATCATAAGGACACGTTAAAAATGGACCAATTAGAAAGCGTTTGGCAACAAGTATTAAAAAATAAAGATTCGGCAGCGGCATTACTAACACTTATAAATGAACATAGCGATTTACTGTATTTGTGGAAAGAACCTCGCTTTGAGAGTGAACCTCAACAATACCATGTAAAAATTATTGAAAAGTTAGATAATCCGTTTAGAGATGAAGACGATGCATTGTTTGATGAATACCAGCCTATTTTGATACCCGATATTGAAAACGACCTTACTGATTTAATCGAGAAAAGCGGCGTTAAACCCATGGACTGGGGAAATGAACTCACTTAATTTTCCTAAAACCCTTTAATTTAGCCCTTCAACAAAACCCCTTACCTTAAAGACTCATTAGCCATATTCACAACCATTGAGGGCAACATAATGAGTCTTTTTGCTTTACTTACTAAAGGCCATGCTGTTTTAGAAATTGCATCTAAAGCGCTTGAGCTATACGAAGAAGTCGTTGACTTAGGCGACGATAATAAACCTAAAACCGATGAACGTGGCAACACGCTTACCAAAAAACAAACCCGCCAAGTTAAGCCAGATGAAGTGTTCGACTATAAAGTTGAACGCGAAACAGGCGTTGTTAAAGCGTTAACTAAAGCAGGCCAACGTGTTGAAGGTGTACTTGCTGTTGCAGACCTTGCTAAAGCGGTACTTGCCAGTGATGGTGAGAATACCAGTGAGCTTACACACGCCTCTGATGATGCTGCTCAAGCATTGTTAGCTAAAGCAGAACAAGAAGCGGCAGCAAAGGCAAAAGCAGCGGCAGCTGAAGCTGATGACATTATTGCTAAGGCCAAAGCTCAAGCTAAAGCTCTTTTAGAGCAAGCTGAAAAAGACGCAGCAGCAACAAAAAAAGCGCCAGCTAAAGCTGCGGCTAAGTAAGGGGCTAAATTATGTTGACCCTTTTACCAACAGGAACCGGCTTTTTAGGCAATCGCGCATTTGTTGAGGCTAAATCATCTGATTATCACGATGTGATGACGCTTGTGACTGCAGAGCTGCGTAAGTTGCTGGCAACTAACTCGCGTGATAGCTGGGTTGATATTACGGCTTTTTATGCTGACAAAGTGGTGGTTCGTAAAGATGGCCGCTACTGGGCATACCCTTATGCGGTGAGTGAGTTAAATCAGGTGACGTTTGAAAACGCCATTGAAGTCGTCAAAGAGTACAAACCCTCTGACGTGGTTAAGTTAACCGAAGCCTGGTATGACGAAACTAAGTTTATTGAAGCTAGTAATGTTAAACCTAGTAAGTTTTTAGTGACCTTGATTGAGGTGGGTAAAAGCTTAAATGGTGTTGACTATCCAGCCCACGTTCTGCGTGAAGCAGCCCCTTTGTTTAACGGTGCTAAATGCATGGTTAAGTCTGATGACGACCATATCAAAGGCACTGCCCAACACTTTAATAACCTAATTGGCCAGTTCAGCAATGCACAATTTGTTGAAGGTGTTGGCGCAGGTAAAAAAGGTGCACTGCAGGCTGATTTAACTGTGCTTGAAAGCTCGGGTTATGCCACTAAATTGCGCGAAGCCGTTGATAACAATATGCAAGACCTGTTTGGTTTAAGTATTGATGTGGATGGTACGGCCTCTGGTAAAAAGGGCAGCCGCACAGCTAAGAAGTTCCTCAAAGTTAATTCCGTCGATTTGATCATGGTACCTGGTGCAGGTGGTCGGATCGTGTCATTTAAAGAAGCTCATAATCAAGGCAATGTCATGAATGAACAACTAATGCGCCTAATCGAAGCGCTTAAAAAATCGAACCCTCAGCTTGCAGCATCTGTGACAGCTGAAGATGATGAAACAGCCATTGTGCAATTAACTGAAGCACTGGCTAAACACGGTGCCCCTGATGCAGGCCAAGGTACAGGTTTAACACTTGCAGACGTAAACAAAGTGATTGCAGACAGCCAGCGTTTGGTTGAAGCAAAGCAAAGTGCTGTGGCTTTAATTAATAAGTCGACTTTGCCAGACGCCGCCAAAACGCGCTTGGTAGAAAGCGTGCAAAGCAGCGAAGACGTAAGCACAGATAAGGTGCAAAAGCTGATTGATAGTGAGATTAGCTATTTAAGCAAGTTTACTGAGTCGGGCAAAGTGAACATGCCTGAAGGCGCGCAATACTCAGATAACCCAAGCGGTGTAGAGCTGCTTACCGCACTATTTGATCCGGCTAATAAAGACGTAGTGAGCCTAAAAGAAGCTTACATTGATTTGACGGGTGATAAGCACTGTACAGGTCGTTTAAACGACTGTAGCCGCACGCGAATGGTCGAAGCGCTTGATAGTGATAGCTTACCGAATGTGCTGGCCGATGTAATAAACCGCCGTGTGGTTGAAGTGTACGGCAGCTTAGAAAAATACCAGTTATGGCGCAAAGTGTTCCGCATTGGTACTGCAACTGACTTTAAAGATCAGAATGTGACTGAATGGGGTGGCTATGGCGACCTACAAGATGTGCTTGAAAGCGGTGATTACCAAGAACTTGCAAAACCTACCGATAGCAACGCGAAATACCGTGTGAGCAAAAAAGGTGGTATTGCAACCATCACTATGGAAATGATTAAAAATGATGACCGCAACATCATTACGCAAATTCCTAACAAGCTGGCTCGTGCCGCTGCGCGCACACTTAGCAAATTTGCGTGGGATTTCTACCTAAACAACCGCAATGCCCCTGATGGCAAAGCACTGTTTCATGCTGATCATAACAACTTGTTTAGTGCTGCACTAAGCCAGGAAGAGTTAATGGTGCATTGGCGCGCCATTATGAACCAGCAAGAGCTTGATACTGGCGAGATGCTAGAAATTGAGCCAGCGTTCTTGTTGTGTTCGCTGGGTAATGTAGATGCAGCCTTTGACTTGTTCCAACGCTTGCAAAACAACGACAAGGGTTTTGCGCAGCAATTAAACCTTGAAATTCTGCGTGTGCCTGGTGCGACTGATCCAAATGATTGGGGCTTAATGACCGACCCTAGTGAGCTTGCCAACTTTGAAATGGGCTTTTTAGACGGCATGGAAAACCCTGAGATTTTCACGCAAGACATGCAAAACGTGGGCACTGTGTTCACGAACGACCAAACCACGATGAAAATCCGCCACATTTACGGTGGTCAATGTACTGACTACCGTGGTGCGACTAAAGCGCTGGTTCTTTAATTCCTTGGTTCCTCTGGTGATTGGATGACACGGTTGCGCACGGATGCGCTTTATAAGGTGTTTTAACTATGTATGCAGACAGACTCCCAGCTTATGTACAAGACCAAGCAGGCATTTTAAGCGCTGATGAAATTGCCAGTGCCTATGCCGATATGCTGGCGAAGTACCAAAAAGATACGGGTAACGTTGAGATTGCTGCAGAGCATGTGGATGCCTGTTTAAAGCTCGCAGCGGCAAGCTGCATTGATAAGTTGGCCACGTATTACGCCAACGATGATAACAGTACGATTTCAAGCGATAGCGTTGACCACGGCACTAAAGCCGACAGTTTCAGACGCATCGCTAACGGTTACCGCAGCCAGTATGCGGCGGTTGTCGTTAATGACAATAAAAGCAGTGCGCATGGTAAGGCTGTGCAACTGCCTAAGCGCCAACGGTTGCGCTAATGCCTCTGCGAATTACAGCAAAGGGCTTTGATGCATTGACTGAGCTTTGGCAGCACTCACCGGCAATGGTGCAAGAGCAGCTCTCGAGCGCAATGAATGAGTCGGTGGCTTACGCACAGTATCAAGTAGTTAGTAGAACCCCTTTGGGTAGCGGTGATGGTGGCCACTTAGCCGCCAGTATTAATAGTGAAGTTTTAATAAACCCAGCTGTGAGTATTGGTTATGTAGGTACTAGCAAGCTTTACGCTGAAGCCGTAGAGCTTGGCACTAAACCACATATGCCACCAATTGAACCCTTAGTGAATTGGGTTGAGGCGGTGCTTAGCCTTGAAGGTGATGAAGTAGAACGAGTAGCGACATTGATTGCATTGAAAATTAATGCGCGTGGTACGACTGGCAAATTGATGTTTAAAGAAGGCCTTGAGGCCAGTGAGCCATATATACAGGCACGGTTTAACGAAGCAATGAAGTTGATGATTAATAAGTTGGGTGGCGCAAATGCTTAACCAGGTAAGAACGGCGATTTTGAATGTGCTCAATAGTGCAAATGTAGGGACCTTTTATAAAAAAGAGCGCTTTAGCAAAAACACTCAAGACCTAAAAACCATGTATGCCCAAGGTGATGCTATTAGTGGCGGGTATATCCGTTTAAAGCGCCGTAAACGCCAAAACCCGTACGCCACTAGAACAACGGTTGCTTATACCTTTGATGTGGTTTTTTTAAAGAGCTTTGTAGATGACGAAGACAGCCAAGAGCACTTTGAAAATGCCATTGAATCTTTAGATGACGCATTTGCAGGTGATCCATTACTTAATGATTTGGTTGATGACCTGGACGAAGGCGACGACACAGGGCTGATTTTAGATGACCACTCGCCAGTGATGTTTTGTGGTGTGTTGTGTCATCAGGCGCGTATGCGTTTAACAGTGAATGTAAGTAGTTAGGAGAGCAGCATGAACGAAAAGCCAAGCCAAGGCGGCAGCTATATAAAAGACGCCAAAGGTAAGTTAAAGCTCGTGGCCAGAACACAGCCTGAGAGCACAGCTAAAAAGCAAGCGAACAAAGTTGAAGACAAAGGTGCAAGCAAATGAAATGGTCACAAACCAGCCTATTAGCGGCAATTGAACAAACGTATGGCACGTTGCCTGGTGCAATGCTTGCCATGCTAACTAAAGATATTGAGCTACGCCCACTTGAAGGTGAGGAAGTTGAGCGCGGTTTAAATACGCCTTACTTAGGCGCTGAAGAAAGCATGTTTACGAATGAATATGCGGGTATCAGTTTTAAAGTTGAACTGGTAGGCAGTGGCACATTAGGCGTTGCCCCAGCGTGGGGACCATTAATGCGCGCCTGTGGTATGGCTGAAGTTATTGTGGCTGATACCAGTGTTGAGTACACACCTATTTCAGATGCACCTGAATCAGTGGCTATGCACTTTCAGCTTGGTCGTAATAAGCACACTTTGTTAGGTGCACAAGGCAATGTGAGTATTGAGCTTGAAAAAGGCATTCCTTATTTATCGTTCGATTTTAAAGGCCTTTATGTTGCGCCTGAAGATAACGCATTACCAACCGCCGACTTTAGTGCATGGCCTAAACCTATTCCGCTGGGCGCAGGACGCACCACTGACTTTTTATTGCATGGCTTTGAAGTTGTGCCGTCGAAACTTAGCATCGATGCAGGCAACGAAGTGGAGTTTGATCCAACGCTTACTACGGCAAAGATTGAGTTTTTAGACCGCGCAATGTCTGGCTCGGTCAATATTGCTGCGCCTAATGTCGCTGATATTGACTTTTTTACTCGAGCAAAAGATTCGACAACCGGCAATCTGCAAATTAAGCACGGCCCTGCAGGTGGTCACCGCGTAACGATTAGCTGCCCTAAAGTGCAAGTGAAACAGCCTAAGTATGTTGAGCGCACTAAAAAGGCAGAGCTTGAAATGGCCTTAGCTATTTTACCGCAAACAGGCAATGACGAGTTTAGCCTGTTACTTGATTAATTCGTTTTAAAACACTTTTACACCAGGAGAAAACAATGGCTTTTTCAATTGTGACAATGCAGAACGTGCAAGTTCATCAGCCCGTTAAGTTTACCTTTGATGGCAACAGCCACGAGTTTACCGCTCAATTTAAGCTACTTGATGATGACGCAAACGAAGCACTTGCCGAAAGTGGAGACCACGAAATGATTAAGCGCGTGCTCGTTGACTGGGGTGATGACTTTGTTGATGAAAACAATAAGCCACTGCCATTTAACGATGACAATTTAGCTAAATGTTTAAAGGTGAGTTGGTGGCGAACAGCTGTGCTTGATGCCTACTTTATTGCAGTGGCTGTGGCTGGCAGAAAAAACTACTAGAGGCTGCCCGCTATTGGGTAGCCGACGAACACCCCGACACCAAACATTTACTTGAAGTTTTAACCCAGCAAAAAGCACCCAAGGAAGTCATTGACCAAGTAAAAGCGCAAAACAAAGAGAAATATTTTGATTTGTACAGCTGTAATGCTGAAGCAGTAAATGCGTTTTTAATGGTTGAAACACAATGGCAAGGAGAAGGACGCGGCCTTGATTATGGCAATGCTGAAGTCGCTTGGCGGCTAGCTGGGTTAAACATTACCCCTGATATTTTTAAAAAAATTCAGGTGTTAGAAGTAGAAGCAATGAACGCAGCACGAGAGCAGCATGAGCAGATATAACTTAAGTTTAAAAGTACTGTACGATGGCAAAGCAATTAGCCAGGGTACGCGTACGAATACAAACGATATACGCTCGTTACAACGACAAGCGCAGCAGCAAGTTGCGCAAAATCGTGCGCTTGAGTCTAGTAATAATAGTGTTGCACGCAGTTATACCAGCCTTGCCACTGCTGTTGGTGGCTTTATGGCTCTTAATTTTGCACAGCAGCAAGTGCAAAACATTGGTCAGATCCAACTACTTAATGCCCGTTTGCAAGGGCTAACCACTTCAAGCCAAGAATACGCCCAAGTGCAGAATTACTTGATTGAGATAAGTAATAAGCACAATAAAGTTTATTCAACCATGGCTGATAGTTACGCCAGAATTCTTACTTTACAGAAAGCAAATAAGCTATCTGCCGAAGAAGGACGTAAGGTTCTTGAAGGTACATCAAATGTTGCCGCTAAAATCGGTGCATCTAATACTCAGCTAGAACAAACCATGTATGGCTTTGCTCAAGCAATGGATTCTTCAATAGTACGTGCAGAAGAATTTAATCAAGTGGTTGATCCGTTACCTGGTTTGATAACTGAATTAGATAAAGCTGCTGGCCTTGTGTCTGGTGGCTTTAGGCAGATGGTTCTTAGCGGTAAAGTAACCAACACCTTTTTTAAAGATACCTTTATCAAAGCACTAGGTGAGTATGAGGGGGCTGCACAAAGTATTGCATCTACCGTACCCGCCGCGCTTAATCGAACTCAAACAGCCTATGAGCAATTAATAAACCGTATAGAACAACCAGTGAGTTTTGCACTTGTGCCAGCAATTGATGCTGCAACTACGGTATTAAATGAGCTGACTACAAATCAAGACTTAATTGATAATCTAACAACAGCTGCAACTGCGCTGGCTATTGTTATTGGTGGAAGATTAGCGACCAGCTTAACAGTAAGTGCAGCTAGCATGGCCAGAGCAACAATAGCTAAAGCTCGACTTGCTCAAGAAACGGTAAAAAATACAGCTGCAGAGCTTGCTTCAGCTCAAGCAAATATGCGTAAAGTGCAAACTTTGGTTGCAATGACTGGCGCGGCAAATGTGTTAGGCCCTGCAAAAGCACGGTTAACTGCTGCAACGATTGCACATACAGCTGCTGTGCGCAGTTCGAATATAGCAATGCGTGCACTGGGCGGCACTATGGGACTTTTAGGAGGTCCTGCTGGTTTAATTATGTTGGCTGCTTGGGGGATTTATGAATTTGCATCAAATGCGGACGATGCAACTGATTCTGTAAATAAACTTAAAGACGCAAGTAAAGATTTAAGCCCTTATGCAAACTTAACCGGTAAACAAGCACAAGGCTTATTGTTGCTAGCTCAAGGGCGTTTAAAGGGTGCAATTCAGCTCGCAGATGAAGCAAGGCAACGTTTTAATAACCCGTTCTTAAAGGGTAAGTTTGAAGATGTTGAAGCAGCAGAAAAACGTGTAACAGATCTTAAAAATGAGATAGTTGCTTTACAGGCTGTTGTAGGGAAAAGCACGACTAAGAAGCCTGAACAAGGGCAAAGCCCAAATGATCTATCGGATTTTCAAAAAGCGAATGCCTCTTACCAGCAGCGCTTAGCCTTGCTTGGTAAAAACACTGAGCTAGAAAAACTTAATTATGAAATTGCCAGTGGTAAATACGCCAAGTTATTACCCCAGCAACAACAAGAACTGCGCAACCTTGCCAGCTTGATTGATGAGAAAAATAAGCAAGCGGATATTGAAAAAGACTTTACGCAGTTAACAGAAGACCTATTGACTGAAGAAGATCGTATTCGTCAGTCTTATACTCGTCGTACAGAGATAGCTAGAAATGCGCTCGATGAGCAAGGCAAAGACTCTGCACGTTATGCTGAAATTGAGCTACAGCTTCGCCAGCAACGTGATGCTGCATTAGAAAAACTTGAATCAGACAAACAAGCGCGTGAAATACAGCGCCAGAATGAAGCCCGCCAACGTGAAGACCAAATTCGTCGCGATAGATATGAAACTGAAATTGCTGAGTTGCAAGGGTTTCATAGCCGTATTGAAGCTGAAGAGGCTGCGCATGAAGACCGTAAACGCGCTGTTCAACTTAGATATGCAGGTAACTATGGCCAAGTAGTCCAGCAGTTCGTTGATTTTGATCGTGCCAGTGGTAATGACCGTGTTGCCATTGGTTTAGAAATTGGTGAGAACCTAGCTGGCCAATATGCAACGCACAGTAAAAAGGCTTTTAAAGTTCAGCAAACACTGAATATTGCTAAAGCTTTAATGAGTACTTATACAGCTGCAGCTGCGGCACTTGAATTGGGGCCAATTGCTGGACCAATTGCTGCAGGTGTGATTACTGGCCTTGGTTTGGCTCAAGTTAAATCTATAAAAGATCAAAAACCACCTGGTTTCCAATATGGCGGTTACACCAATAGTAACAAGCTGATTGAGATTGGTGAGCGCAATACGCCTGAGCTTGTAGAGCTAAATGGCAAACATTATTTAGCTGGCGGTAATGGTGGCCGTGTGTTTAACCCTAGCCAAATGAAAGCGGCAGGAGCTACCGGCACAGCTGCAGGCGCAACTAACGTAAATGTAGTAATAAGACTTGTTGAAGATGCAAGCCGTGCTGGCACATACGAGAAAACACGCTCAGAAAATGGCGACGAACAAATTAACTTATTTGTTTCTGACATTCGAGGCGGTGGCCCTATGTCTGAAGTGCTAGAACGCACTTATTCAAATATGCAGCGCACGGGAACCTAAGATGATCAATTACCCAAGTTCGCTGCCTTTACCACGTTTAAAAGATGCAGCTTATAAGCGACAACCAAACATTCTTCGCACAGAAATGAGCACTGGCCGAGCACGCCAGCGCCGTAAGCATTTAAGTGTACCAACTCATATGGAAGCAACTTGGCGCTTAAGAAAAGACGAAGCGACAGTGTTTGAGGGCTTTGTTGATCATGGAGTGAATTTAATTGACTGGTTTTTGATGGATATTTTAACGCCTCGAGGCGTTGTTAAGCACCAGGTGCGGTTTATGAAAGATCCACTCGAGAACATGAAACCAATAAGCGCTTTGGTGTGGCAATACCAGGCGCAGATTGAAATGAAAGAATATAAAGCAGCGAGTGAGGAAGAGGCGGCTATAAGCTTAGTGAAACCTCACACAGTAGCTAGCTTTGTTGGCTCACTATCAAGTTCGATAAATAATTATTTGGAATAGTAAAATGGCTGATTTTTTGGAATTAACCGATAACTTTGAGAAATCGGTTTCACAACTAAATGAAATTCTTCAAGGCGATGAAAACACAACTGTAGAAATTAACGGTGTTCAAAAGCCAAGTATAGAGAAAAAAACAAAGGACACTGTTGATTCTAAAGTTCAATTTGTTTTAGATGCCGCAGCAGATATTGATGCAGTAAAATATGCAAGCACTGCAGCAGGGATATCGGCAACTTCATCAGGTCAGTTTTTCACAGTAGTGAGTGGGAATGATGCTAGTTTTCTTGATCTATATGAAAATCAAGGCGGTTCAGCTGTTTTTAAAAAATCGTATCCTTCGCAAGCTGCACTAAAAAATAGTGAGTTGGTGGGCACATCAAGCTGGGTTGGTAAAACAAGCGAAGTTATGAGCAGCTACCCACGTTGTTATGATTTAATTAATGCTATTGAAACGATAGAAACGGTTAATGTTCCGACTGACACAACTTACTACATTTCCATTTTTATGAAAGACGATCCAACGTATAAATATCGTTTTTTCATCAGAAATGATAATGGCGATTCTTGGACATTAGATGGTGACATTTTACCGGCCGACCAAGACCCAACGGCAGGGCCTGTAACAATAAAGATAACGCGTTCAAATTCATATTTTCTGGTCACCTTGGATTACAGAAAGTTAGATAGCACATTTTTTTATAGTACTCTTACGCCGTATATCACGATTAACCCGAGTTTAATTAAAAGCTCGAACAGGTCTACAGACATTGTCAGAGCTGCGCATAGTCCTTATGGTGTCTTTGAGCAAACAACAGCTATCGATCCAAACCATGCTTTGCATTCTGAAATTTTAAAAGTATTTAGCGGTGTCTTTTTTAATACAGAAAAAATCATGGGGACTTACAAGTTAAAACAGCTTTTAAGACCCACAGCGACAACGGTAAGAATTCACATTACAGATGACGAAGGGAAAGATTATGACTCTGGTACAGTAACAACAGCGAACAATGCAATTGTTCGTTGTAAGGGAGAAAATAGTGCCGACTTCATTGATGTTAAAGTGAACTTAAATGCGTTGACTAAAATTGGCACGTATTATTCTTCAACAGAATCTATCTTTACATTCGCAAACCAAGAAGATAGTTCACATGTCGTTAAAGCACTTAAAAAGCTTCAGCTTAACACCGCTATAGATACATCAATTAGTGATATATCAAAAGAAAGCGCCCAATCTCTTTCTGATGCAATAAAGGGCTGTAAGATAACGGGCAATGCAACAAAAGTAGGCATTAACTCAATGTCTATTAACCATCAAACATATAAGTATGATTTATGGATTACAGATGGTACGGGATTGATAGCTAAATTTACTGGTGTTCCTTCAGTAGATGATGTTACTGGATATAGTTATTTAAAGTGCTACCCACAAAACAACTCAGGCGTGACCGTTGAGCTTTTAATTGATTACACGCTACTACCTAACAACGTTGTGTATATAAACAACTCTGATGCAGCAACTTACATTTGGTTAAATAAAGCCCCATTTGGCACATACCAAATGAAAGAAATTGCTGATTACAACTTACGAGTTACAGAGTCGCCAGTTTGGGCAAAGAAAACTGTATTTCTCAATAAAACGGCATACGCTCTTAAGAACGCAGTTAAAGCAATCGTAGATATTGATATTAGAAATGTAGATGTCACTAAAAGCTACACCGTTGCTGTATTGACAAAGAATGATCAAACTTATGATACGCGCCTTGTAATATCTATTGATGGTGTTTTAAAAGGGTACTCAATACTGTCGGCACCTAATGCAGATGGTCTAACCGAAATGAAAGCTACAAGCGGTGAGCTTGATTTTACAGCGTGGGTTGACTTTAGACAGTTAGAAGATGGTGTATTAATAAATGGTGCTAACAACAGTATCATTATTGACCCCAATTACATCTCACCCAGACGATCGTTAGATTTACCAGAAATTGACCTACCACCAGTGATGCCTGTTAAGGACAATATTAGGCTTAGCGCTATGGGTTCGTCTATTACGTGGGGCTCTGGCTATGTAGGCCAGTACAGTTATCTAGGCTCGTTTGAGAAGTATTTAAGAGAAACGCTATCCACCACATTTGTGGGAAGAGATCTAAATACTAATGTGACAATGAACGTATTTGAGACAGAGCACGCTTGTTATTCTAGCGTAATATCAAAAATAGATGGTGTTGGTGCATACATTGAAGGTGAGATGTATTGCAATGAAGTAAGCATTGCACTCGCAAAGGAACGTGGTAATGCCAACGCGTGTATTGTAGCGCTTTATATTGATGATGTTTTACATGATACATTTGATACATTAAACGCTGAGTACTATGAAGAGAATAAAACGCTTAATTTTGCAGGGAACGGTGAAGACTTACTCTACAGCTTAAATTCTGCATTTACGTTCAATCACGTTGTAACTGTCGATAATGTAGAGTTAACGGGTGGCATTTATAACGGTGGTTATGGCGGAACAATGCCAGCCAGTTGGGATTATATGATTTTGCGTAAAACCGACACCGTAAATGGTGAAGTAAAAGTAAGTCATTTTATCCAGTTTAAGAATGCGCCAGCTAATAGCAGTTCAATTGCGGTAACCTTTGATGTGGGTGAAACCATCAAAGAAGGTAAAACAACGATTGGAAATATTAGCAAGGGAATAGGCTCAGGTTTAGAGTCATCATATGGTAGCGGTGGTACATCATACGATCCGGCGAATCCAGTTGGCCTTTCAAGTGGTTTAGACTTTAGACAAACCGATGACCGTGCGATTTCCACTTGGCGCTTTGATACTTATGCTAAGCGTAAGTTTAAATTTGTGATTACGGAATTACATTCGCTCGCGACTAGTTTAACGCCTTCGCTGTTTTTCAGTTATGTAACGAACAGAGCTCACTTTATACAGAATGCTGGTATTGGTGGTTTTAAAGCGAGCAACTTCCTTTCTGCGAGCACACTTACTAATCTTAAGCATGTTAAACGTTTTCGTCCTAACGTTGCTTATTTGGAAAGTGGCACCAATGATGATTGGGTAGTGAGTACGTTCAAGGCTTATAAAACACAATCAGGTATAACAAGACAGCAACTAGAGGATGGTATTTCATCAATACATATGAATGCCCTTGCTGGTAGTGATGATAACTTCACAGTAGAAAGTTCATTTGTTAATGCGTTTGAAGTTAACCCATTCTCAATAAAGCTAGAGCCTGATGCAACCTATGACAACATAGAAAAAGGTGATGTCATAACGATTGGTGAGTATGGGTTAGACATTCGCAGAACGGCCACTCGAGTAGTTGACTCGTGGGACAGCGTAAATAAAGTTGTGACTTTCACAAAAGAGTTACTACCAAGTGACTTCATTCAGTTTGAATCACTTGATGATGTGGTTGGTTCGCCTTGTCAAATTCGTACTATTGACCCTTGGGTTGATAACGTTCGTAGCGTGATGAACGATCTGACTGAGAACTTAGATGATGCGAATGTTTACATAGCAACATGTGGCGTTCCTTTCTTAAACACCAGACGACTTGCTGGTTATAAAGAAAAAGCACTAGCTCTGAGCAAAGAGCTGAAACTTCCTTTCATTGATTTCTACGATGAGACACTGAAATGGCAGTACAATCAGCCTGCATCAACCGCTTTATATCTAAATAGCTCAAAAAGCACTGTTTCAACGGGTATATCTGAATACGAACTTAAAAAAGAAGATGGTTCAAGTGTAATGGAATACGCGCCTCAAAATATTAAGGTCTATGTTAATGGTGTTGAAAGACTCAGAAATATGACGTTAAAGGGTGGTGTTAAAAAGTCGTGGGATAATTCAATAGCAATACCAACGCTTAGTAATGCCAATTGGATTTATACTCCGCTGACTTTACTGTTTACTGATGATATACCTCCAGTTGGAGCAACTATAGAAGTGTTTATAAACTTCGATAAATGGGCTGCTGATAACTGTCACCCACAATCAATTGGTTATAACCTTCTTGCAGAAGCGCTTATTAAGAAGATGGTAGGATAGATTTTGTCTAAAGTTCTTCAAACCCTTTACGCTAGTGCCCCAACGAATGACTTGCCAATTCACTCATTAGAATTGCAAGCCCCTTCGTTTGGGGTGATCCGTGTTTGTTCTGGTTATGATGATGTTACCGCCGGAATTGAAGGTGGTGAGATGGTTGACTTTGAAGCGTGCGCATTAGGGGTTTCTTTACCTGAGCGCTCAGTAAAAGGCCGCCAAGATTTGCAGTTTCAATTAGACAATATCACTGGCCAGTCTTTACAGGTAGTTGAGACTGCATTTGAAGCAGGTGACAAGATAAAGATAACTTATCGTGTTTACACAGCTAGCTATTTAGATGAGCCAGGCGAACAAGCACTCAAAATGACCGCAGTGAGTGTAAAAGCCAATGCTCTAAGAGTTAACGTTGTAGCATCGTTTAACGACTTAGTAAATGCAGCTTGGCCAACTGACCGATACACACCAGATTTTGC
Source organism: Pseudoalteromonas nanhaiensis (assembly GCF_051235485.1). Classification (NCBI taxonomy): domain Bacteria; kingdom Pseudomonadati; phylum Pseudomonadota; class Gammaproteobacteria; order Alteromonadales; family Pseudoalteromonadaceae; genus Pseudoalteromonas; species Pseudoalteromonas nanhaiensis. Next base: position 35,324 of record NZ_JBPNYQ010000031.1, read on the forward strand.
GCCAGGCTTAAAGTACTTCAGTTAACTATGAACCATCTTAATGATTACATAACTGTCCCATATGTTTGATCTGGTCAAGCTAGGCCGCACACTTTTTCCTTACACTTTCAAACTCAATTGGCGACATATCATTTAATGAAGTA
>NZ_JBPNYQ010000032.1:0-35055 GCF_051235485.1 Pseudoalteromonas nanhaiensis
GAATCAGCTCGTGAAAAACTTGAGAGGGCTTATGGTGCCCTCAACTAGTCAGAACTTGTGTGATGAAGTACTAGGTTATATTGATTAACATAAGCACCTTTTGCCAAAACTGATCGACGATTATCGTATGTAATTAATTTACCGTTACTACGGTTCCATACATAAGCGGCTTCGGCTTGTTCGTCATAACCAGTTTCAAAGCCATTGATGCCATTTTCTGCAGCGCCCAGCATGTAGGTTTTAATGCCTTTATAATCGATAACACCGTCTTCCCATACACCTTGCGCTGTAGTGCCTTTTAGTTTGCCATTACCGGGGGCTGTCATTGGGTTATCAGCGATAGTCGCGTTTTCTGGATAAACGCCTTCCCAACCACGGCCATACATAGCAGCACCTACCACGATTTTCTTCGACGGTACGTTTTGCGCAAGTAGATTTTGCACTGCGTTATCGGTTGTGTAAGCAGGGCCTTTATATGGAACGCCTTCTTCATCAACACCCGTGCCATCACACTGACCAACACGGAAATGCGATGAACAATAAAGCGCAGCCTGATGGCCCGTTACATTGCTCCATGCACCATAATAGTCGTAGCTCATTAAGAAAATGTAATCCATATATTGTTGAGCTTGTGAGTAGTCGACATCTTCAATTTTGTCGTAACCTGCACCAATCGCTGATGTTAACTCATACTCACGACCTGTCTCGGCTTCAAGCTTATCAAGCATCGCGCGCAACTCTTGCATTAGCGCTACGTATGCTGGGCCGTCAGCAACTGGGTCGCCTAAGTTTGGATTAGCACCCTGACCACCCGGATATTCCCAGTCAATATCAACACCGTCGTAGAACTTCCACGTTCTTAAAAACTCTTCCATTGATGCCACAAATGTGTCGCGATTGGCTTTATCGGTAAAGTAAGCAAATGGATCTGATAAAGTCCAACCACCTACTGATGGTAAAATTTTCAGATCAGGATAACGCTGCTTTAACGCCATTAACTGCGAATACGTACCACGAATTGGGTCATTACTATCAACACCTGGTAGCGCTTTTTGAATCGCAGCCCATGGGTCGTGGATCACCACTTCAAAATCTTGCGAGCCTGCACAGGCAGTATTTAGCGCGTTTTTAGGCCCACCTGTTAACGAGTCATTAGGTCCACAAATTGGAATAAATCCATACAAGATATGACTGAGGTTTTGCGCTGGAATATTGGTTACATCATAGTCACGGCCATAAATACCCCATTCAACAAAGTAGGCACCGGTTACAAGACCGTCTTTGGTGCCAATATCTTGGTTGTTTGGATCATAATCCATCGGTAATGGCGCTAAGTGACCGCCATCTGTATCGGCAATAACAATTGGCTTACCTTCACTGCGAGCACAGGTAGTACCGCCTTCACATAGTTCTAAATATAATGTGTGACGACCGGCTTTATCATACGGAAAGCTAATAACACCACTTTTGGTGCCTGCTTCAAGTGACCCTTCATTAACCAGCATATCATCGAAATACACTTTGTAGCTGTCGCCGCCATCCCCACTCCATGCGTTCCATTCAATGCTGATGGTGACTTCATCTACACGGTTCACCAAGCTCTTATATGAACCAGTGCCTTCAAGATCAACCTCAACAAATGAGTATTCTTGTGGCTCCCAAATAATGGTTGGTGTTGAAGGTGCTGCATTCGCTGCACTTGCAAAGAGTGCAACACCAATGGCTGCGGTTAATTGTTTTATATTCATGATTCTCTCTTATCTGTTTTTATATAGCGTTACGCTGTTATTGATAAAGTTTGAACTACAAAACTTTAGATTTCTGTCCATACTTGGCTGGCACCCGGTACATCTCCTTGGGTCCACCACTGCGCTCGATAGCGCTGTCCTTGATAGGTTACTTCGTCGCCGCCTTGATAGGCTTTGCCGCTGTTCCACTCGATTGATGCACTGCCAGATTCAAGCTGCCATGCATCACTACTGTCTGGTTGTGCGCCTTGGTTCCACCATTTCGCACTGTAGATTCCGCCGTTAAAACTCACTTTATCGCCCGTGTTGTATTGGCTTGTGCTATTCCAAGCGGGCACGCTCGGATCAACAGGATCAGGGTCGATTACAGTGCTATTAAGTACAGTCACGGTAAAACTTACTTGGCTTGTAAGCTCGCCATCTGACACCGATACACTCACGGTGTAACTTGCATCAGCATCCACAGCAGGGGCAGTTAGCGTGATGTTGGCATCGCTGCCCGTAAAGCTCAGTGGTGCAGGAATATCCCAGCTATAAGTTAATGTGCTTTGTTGATCATCAAAGGCGTGCAGGTGTATCGCGGTGCTGCTGCCTTCTTCGACTTGAAGGTCATCTGGTTGATGAATAATCGGCGCGGTATTGTCAGGTGCAGCTTGTACGCTTAGTGCAAAGCTGTAATTTGTATTCGTTGTAAAGACTTGATTTATCAATAAATCTGTAGCATCAAAGGCAATATCTCCAGCGCTATTTTGCACGCCAATATTAACTAAGTGCGCGTAATTAAGGTTTAACAGCGCTGCAAATTCAGCCTGCCAATTAGCTTGATTATCAGTTGTGATCTGCATTTGTTGAGTAAGTAACTCTTGACCATTTTCATCAAATAACCGCGCTGACACACTACCGCCAACCTCGCCGTTTTGCCCTTGACGAACAAAGTAGCTGATTGCTGTCCAATCGCTTGGCTCTGTCGGGGACGCATCGTTGACAATATTAATATCGCTACAGTTGTAGAAGCCTTCGCCACCGGCATCATCTCGTTGCCAGCGCGTGTATAAAATGGCATCGCCACTGCGTCCTTGTGGAATCGACACGCTCATTTCATAGTAACGGTCGTTGTTAGCATCAATGCTAAAATCAACATTGCCGTACTCTTCAACAAGTTCTAGGTCATCCCAAGTAAGCACTTGAGTCGCACTATCAAAGCCCGGTTTTGTTAAATAAAATTGCCAGAAACTTGGGTTATGCGGCGTACTCGCTAAAAAGCGCACTAAAATATCGCCATTTGTATTAGGAATAACCTCACTGCGTTGCCAATGTGCTGAAGGTAAATCCATACCGCGTTTTTCAGGGTCGCCTGCTGCACATAATCGGCCATCAGGTACACTTTGTTTTACTGCATCAAGGTTTGTGTATTCAATGGTATTAGCTGAAAATTCAATGCCTTGCACAAACTGTACATGCCCTGCTTCAACAAACGCTGCACGACAAGCAAGGTTAGGGATCCCCGTGCCATCAGCAGGCCACCAGTAACCGCCATCGGCATTACAAAATGCTTGGCGTGCCTTTGGGCTTTCTAAGAATCCGTGGGCATTCACATGGCTTGATGCACAGGCAATCAGCATGCTGGTTGCCACTGCCGATAAAGACAATGCCTTTGATTTCATTACTTTCATTGTTGTTCTCGCTGTAGAAATGCGGAGCAAAGTCCTTGCTCCGCTTAGTTGGTTAAAGCGTGCAACTCACCGTCCAGTCAGCCGATGTGCCTGGCTCTGTGCTCGTCCACCACTTTGCTTCGAAAATCACGTTGTTGTGATTCATTAAGTCGCCGCCAACAGCATGGCTTGGATTACCAGCCCAGTCAGTTTGCGGCCAATTTGGATACACAGGGATGCTTGCTACATCAACACCATTACAGCTTCCCTCGCCACCCGTATCACCACCGGTGTCACCGCCAGTATCACCACTGCCTGCGGTGCCATCTGGTAGCATTGGGTATTCGTATTTAAAAGCGTAGGTTTTGCCATTTTTCTCAATAGTGAAATTAGTTGGCCCCGTAATTGGCATGTAGTACATAACTTGGGCCTCAACGGTTTCACCAGTGTTAAATGACTTTTCGATACCGCCCCACTCATTCACTAAGGTGATTGAAAAACGATGGAACTCATTTTCAAAGCCGCCGATATTATCGCCAGCCGCATTAGAGCCATTCGCTTCAACAGCCATACCGAGCTTTTCTTGTGCATTCCAATTTGATTTGAAAATTGCAGAGGTAGAAACGGGCACATCAAAGCTGATTTTTGCGCCGCTTAAGTCGATATCTGAGTTATTGGTGAATGCGAATGTAGGTGAAATCGGGTAGTTATCATCACCAATTGGGAAGTCTTTCACCGTAAAGCTTACGTCAACCGCTTCGCTTGGAATGGTAAAATCGACATTACCTTGATGAGTGTTGTAAGCCACACCACTTTGGTTAAATTTATCGTAAGCAAGTGTGGTTAAGCTTGAGCCCATGAAATACTCACCTTTCGCTGAGTCATAATCATAGTCACCGGCAAGCTCCCAAAACATGATGCCGCCAAGGCCATTGTTGATAACATAATCAACTTTGGTTGCCATTGATTGCTCATCTTCAATTGATAAGAAAACCTTTTTCTCTGCATTCCAAAGCCATGGAGCAACCGCCACATCATCGTAGTAACGTGTGTAAGTACCCGTTAATACATCGTCTTCATCGGTTTCTGGCGTTAGACCATAGATTTCAAGGTAAGATGGATTAATACCATTTTCGAGGTTTTTCGCATGCCATAGCGGGTTTGAACCAGCTGGCATTTCTTCACCAACATCGTTCTTATCGTGCCATAGGTTATCGATGCCAAGTGCGCCATTACCGCATTGGTTTTTCTCACCAACGCCGGTTCCTTTCGCACATTTTGATTGATCGGGTAGCGCTGCTTGGCCCCATAAACCATTGGTACCACCCGACACATCTTTAAAGCCACGGGTGTAGTATGGAATACCAATATTGATTCGACCTGCAGAGACCGCACCGCGGAAATAACGTACTGCCCAATCCGTATTTAAATAACCAATTCCTTCAAACTCTGCAGTGGTATAAACGCCCCATTGCGCTAATTCAGAATCAAGGCCAGTATCAAACAAGGCTGCGTTGTGGCCTACATGTGAATTCCATGCACCATGTAAGTCATAAGACATAATGTTAACGTAGTCGAGATACTTCACGCTTTGGAATGTTTCCATGCCACGTAATAAGTAACCTGAAGATGGCGAAGCAATCGTTAATAAGTAGTGCTTGCCTGCTTTTTCACCTGCAATATCAAGTTCTTCGCGTAGTTTTTGCATCAATACGCGATACGATGCATTAAGACCTGCACGACGTGCATTAGAGATAGGAAAATCATCAGGGTGGCCTGAGTCATTCATTGACGATGGGTATTCGTAATCAATATCGACACCATCAAAGCCGTAGGTTTCAATAAATTCAACGGCGCTTTTCGCAAAAGCATCAATCCCCGCTTGGTTCACTGAACCATCAGCATTGGTTGTCATCGTGTAGAAACCACCGCTATTTACGCGAGTACCGTCTTCACCAAAATAACCGCCAGTTTCAGCCCAACCACCTACAGAGATTAAGGTTTTTACATCTGGGTGTTGTTTTTTAAATTTATTGAGTAAGTTAAAGTGACCTGTGTAACTAAAGCTTGGATCCATTTCAGCGCCTGTAACGCCCGGCCAAGTCATGTTTGTCGCAGGGTTGCCAACTGCATTTGGATCACCAATCGAGACCTTGTTATTACCATCAACATGCGCAAAGGCATAGTTGATATGGGTGATCTTGTCCCAAGGAATATCATTCACTAAGTAGCTTGGCTGACCATTGGCACCATTTCGCCAACTCGTAAAATAACCAATAACTCGACGTGGATGATCGGCGCCCATTTTCTCACGGCCATTTTCATCATACACGCTACAGTATGGGGTATTCACACCCGGTGTTTGGTATAAGCCTTGCGGTTTACAATCGCTACCAGGTTCTGTAGCTTCAACAACATTCACAACTTTGCTTTGTGTACCTGTCGCGCCTTCGTTATCTGTCACCGTTAAGGTAAATGAAAATTGTCCAAGTGCTGGAGCCTGCCACGTATAACTTGAAGAAGCGGCACTGGCTTGATGAACTTCAGTGCTGTTTTCAGTTAACGATAACGCAGTTACTTGGCCATCGCTATCAGTGCCAGAAAGCGCAAACACCACACTGTCACCCACCGTTACTTGTGATGGTAGTGAGCTAAATTCAATGCTCGCCACGGGCGCTTGGTTAAACGGCTCAACGTCATCAGATACACTCACTGAATGTGCGACCGCTGTAGAGGTTAGCCCTAAATCATCCGTTGCGACCGCACTTATCACATGGCTGCCTTGCGTTGCTTGCCAGCTCGCTGAATAAGGTGCGCTTGTCACAACACTCAGCGATGTACCATCAACAAAAAACTCAACACTTGCCACGCTACCATCCGGATCCGCAGCGACTGCATTTATGACAACGCTGTCACCGATGGTAAATAAAGAACCTTCTACTGGTGTTAAGCTGCTAATTTGAGGTGCTTGATTTTCGCTGACAACGCTGTCACAAGCGCCCAATAAACGCCACTCTTGATCGACACCAGAGGTCTCCACAGGGTTGGTTTGCGTCCACCACTTCGCTTCATAAGCGCTACCTTGTGCTTGAACCTGATCACCACCAACATGAGTTTGCCCTTGTTGCCACACTTCTAAGTTGCTGCAATCAATCGCAGCCTGTGCTGTAAAGCCGTATAAACCTAGCGACAGCGCACTCAGTTTAAAGGCATTTTTTATTAATTTATGCGAGCTCATTCGCTCCCTCCGCCCAAAGTTTTGATAACATTTATTTTACAAATCCAACTTTAAAGTAACACAAAGCACTATCACGTCAAGCTCAAAATTACCTACAATCGGTAAATTACCAGTTATTTTTTATGTGTAATTTAATGAAAAACACTAAAAAAGAATTAATTATTTATATCAAACAGCAAAAAACAAACTGATTCTACAAGGCAAAAGTGAACATAAAATTAACAATAAATTAACCACAGGAAGTGCAGCACATCTGGATTGTATGAAAAACAAGCAAAGCTTGTGTGAGGAAAAACAAAAATAATTGAAGTATCTATTTTAGGTATATAACGAATAAATTAGTTTTTAGATAAAAATTTCTAAAAAAATTGACTTAAAATTATTCTTAACGCGAATTTTAGGTAAAAAAAAGCAAACACTGAGTGTTTGCTTTTCACAAAAATCCTATTTGATCACAACTTAATTAAGCAGCGATTAAATAGGACTCTCGTCCTGCATGTTTTGCCTTACGTTGATAAGCACCTTTACCTTTTTTTGGTTTCTCTACTTTTGCTGTAAACAGCTTAGATGTCACCATTGCGGCGTACACATTGTCGTTAATTACACCGCGACCAGTATCAACTTGGCCTTGTGTGCGTTGTTTCTTTTTGCTCATTTTTTGCTCCTATTAAATGTGTTGCGAGTATATACCTAGCCAAACTCTACGCAAGCGATTTTTAAGAAAAAACAATGATTTTTTACCCCTCACTTTGTCTTAAGCACTTTTACTAAACATCATGCCTTGTTGTCATTTTATAGACTAAATTCGCATTTTGATTGCATTCACTACCTAACTGCTGGCAAAACTAGCAAAAACAACCATAGTTAATTAAAAAAACAGGATTACGATGACTGACTTTCTCTTAATCGCCTACATTTTTCTTCTGGCCGGCATTATTGCCGTGCCTATTGCAAGTAAATTAGGGCTTGGCTCTGTGCTTGGCTACTTACTCGCAGGTATTGTTATTGGGCCAACACTGACATTTTTAAATGTTGATGTGATTGCCATCCAGCATTTTGCTGAGTTTGGTGTGGTAATGATGCTATTTATTGTTGGTTTAGAGCTTGAACCCAAAGCACTTTGGTCAATGCGAAAACAGCTTATTGGTCTAGGTGGTGGGCAAGTGATTTTATCTGCTGCCGCTTTTACAGGTATAGGCTTAGCGTTTGGCCATGCTTGGCAAACAGCTCTTACAATAGGCTTAATATTATCGCTTTCATCTACCGCGATTGTGCTGCAAACGCTTTCAGAGCGCGGGCTGTTAAAGTCAGATGGTGGCCAAGCCTCATTTAGCGTATTACTCACTCAAGACATAGCCGTTATTCCTATGCTTGCGTTTATTCCATTGCTTGCTTTACCAGAATTAGCGCCCGCAATTGCAGATACAGCCCATGCAAGCGAAGACGCGCATGCTGGTTTAAGTTTAGTGGCAAATCTTGAGGGCTGGCAAGCTGCGCTGGTAACCTTGGGTATGATTGCACTAGTGATCTTTGGTGGTAACTACTTAACCGCACCGATTTTTAGATTTGTCGCACAAGCACGGCTTCGCGAACTATTTACCGCAACGGCTTTATTCTTTGTTATTGGTATCGCTTTGATGATGTCATTGGTTGGCTTATCACCTGCGCTTGGCACTTTTTTGGCAGGTGTTGTGCTTGCAAATTCACCTTATAAACACGAACTCGAAAGCAATATCGATCCCTTTAAAGGGCTATTACTAGGTCTATTTTTTATTACCGTTGGTGCGAGCATCAATTTTCAATTACTCGCTGATAACCTAGCTACTATTGTGCTATTAACTGGGGCACTGATTGCAACTAAAACAGCTGTGTTGTTAATTTTAGGCCGTATTTTTGGGCTTAGGGGCGCCTCACTCTGGTTGCTAGCACTGGGGCTTGCGCAAGCTGGTGAATTTGGTTTTGTATTACTTGCTTACAGTGTGTCTAACAATGTATTGGCAGCAGCCCTTGCCGACCAGTTATTACTGGTTGTGACCTTATCAATGCTGCTCTCACCGGGCTTATTCATTCTGTATCAACGTGTGATAGCGCCTCGTTTTATTTGTGAGCAAGCCAAGCGAGATGAAGAAGAGTTTCCTGATGATAGCCATGTGATCATTGCAGGCTCAGGCAGAATGGGTGGCCTTGTTGACCGTATTTTGCAAGCAGGTGGATATAACACCACCGTAATTGATTATAATTATAAACAACTTGAAGCACTTGAACATGTTGGTATTCGTAACTTCTTTGGTGATGCAACTCGTCCAGATTTACTCAGTGCAGCTGGCATTGAGGATGCAAAATTACTGGTTGTAGCACTTGATGATGCCGAGCAAATAACTAAACTCGTGCGTTATGCTATGCAAAATTACCCGCATTTACATGTGGTTGCCCGCGCTGTAGACCGTCACCATGTGTATGAATTATGGACATACGGTTGTCGCGATATTATTCGCGAAACGTACGACAGCACTATGCGGATGGGCCGTTCTGCTTTTGAAGCGCTTGGTATTGAGCGAGAAAAAGCCCAAGAAATGGTCGATATCTTCAGTGAATTTGATAAAGAGATGCTTAGAGAAGCAGCAGACGCTTACGAAATAGGCGTACCGTTTGAAGAGAACCAAGCCTATATCGATTGCATTAATAAGCTGTTTGAAGAAAAAGAGCCTAAAATTAAACAACAAATGCGCGAGATATGCGAGCGAGTTGTTAGTAGTTCGAAATAGCAAAAATATTACAATTATGGAGGAGGTGTTTTCACTTCCTCTTTATCTTCTCTTTGTGAAAATAATTTGAACCACAGAGAACACAGAGGCGCTTCGCGCTACACAGAGAAACTTAATGCACAAAGAGGATAAGAGGCGCTGCGCTTTAGAGGAAAATAACTAATTGGCTTAACTATTATCTCGTTGTTTTCTCATTCAGTTCTCTATGTGAATATAGATATTTGAACCACAGAGGGCACCGTGGAGCTGCGCGCTGCACAGAGAAGGTAATTTCACAAAGAGGATAAGAGGCGCTGCGCTTTAGAGAACTCCTTGTCTTTCTCTGTGCTCTCTATGTCCTCTGTGGTTCGAAAAAAGATCTAGCAAACAGTTAGTCTCGATAAATAGGTTACTGGCTGCGTCTGAGAAGAAGGTTGGAGAAGTTAATTTGGGTTTCCTCGTTGTCTTCTCATTAACTTCTCTTTGTGAAAATAATTTGAACCGCAGAGAACACAGAGGCGCTTCGCGCTACACAGAGCAAACAAATACTCTCAAAGAGACTGCATTGAATAGGATAAAACATGATATAAAATCGCTTCTACAAACTCGCATCTCGCAAACTTTACCCTTTCCCCTCGCCAACTAATTCAAAGCTTTACAGCCAATCGGTTTGGATAGAAAAAGTCTTTGCTATCAATGCATTTTATTTTGCTTATATCTGTGTGCAATGGGTTGATTAAAAAATTGTATTCGTCGGGGCATAAACTAGAAGGAACTTGCAACACGGCTGCTTCCATCGTTGCTAGCCAATCAGAACCTAATGCCTGAGTGTCTGTAATATAGGGGTGATCATCCCATGCTTTTGGCAGTTCGCTCGCTACTAGCCTAATAACCTTTAGATCATCAGGTATCTGTATAGTGGTGATACTCAAGTTTTTACTTAATATGTCGGTTGTGTCATTCACTAATCGCTCAAGCATTGCTAAAGAGCGCGAACTCGCCGTATAAACAATGGGTTTACCAACAAAATGCCACCGCCCCTGTGCATATAAACCACCAAGCCCAGATAACGCATTAGCCATGTCATTATGAACTTTCGGTGCTATTCGGTAGCAAATCATTAAGCTGTGAACCCGTACTCAAGCCCCATTATCACTCGCTTTATCAGTTCACGGCCACGGATAGTATGGATCACTGACTTTGGCTCTTGATTCGCAAATTGAATGTTGGGCGTATTAAGCCACTCATTCCAACGTTTAACGTCACCAAAGTAGGCAATGCCTTGCGATGAAATACGTGCAATCTCTAAAGCATTTTCGCTCAGCTTAGCACTTAAACGTTTTCGGTCTTTACTGTAGCGCTCAAGTGTACGGGTCGTGGTGCCAATGGAGGTTGCTAAAATGTTGGCATCCCAATTCAGCTCTTTAGCGAGTGATTTAATCGCACTGACAGTTACACCTTGTGTTGCAACATTAATCTCATCAATTGTATTAGAATGAATTGTTACTCTGCCATCAGTAACCACACCTAAATAATCAGTTTCTACAGCATTCATTTTACACCTCGTCGAATTCGACACTTGTCATTTATTATAGTGACAAATGTCGCATACTACAATTAAACAAAAAAATAGCGCCGTTAGGCGCTATTTAAGCTTCATTTCAACTTAGGAATTAAAAACTAAAGCTTAGTTTTGCGTAGTAAGTCATACCATCAAAACCATAAGGCAATGCACGTACAGGGTACTTAAATGCTTTATTCGTAATAAAATCAAGCGCTTCATCTTCGCCTAACTCATCTGGTGTTACATCAAAGATATTATCAATACCTGCCGATAGCATCAGCTCGTCAGTTAGTTGATAACCAACATTAACATCAACTAATACTGCTGACTCAACCGTGCTTGTGTCTTTAAACTCACCGGTAGGTGATAGCTCATCAGGCAAGCCAATGTGGTCATTACCAAAGTATTTAACGTCTGTTTCGCCGTAGTAGTTAAAACGTAGCATGCTGTTGAAATCGCCACGATCGTATTCAAATGTTAGTGTTGCACGCTCACCTGGTTGACCATCCGTTAAGAAACTACGTTGTAAATCATCAAGAGCGATTGACTCAGGAACACCTTCTGGCGCGTTCACATCATCAATTTCGGTTTCGTTAATGTTACCTGCAAAGGTTGCTGAGAAATTACCGTCATACAAATCAGTGCGGTATGAGGCAATAATATCAACCCCTTTGGTGGTTGAATCAACCGAGTTTGAGAAGTAGTTAGCTTGCTGTGCACCTGTTGCATTAAGTGCCGCCACCGCTTCGGCGCTAAACGAAACATCGTCCGCCGACATTAAGCTGCCAAGGGTAATTCTGTCTTTAATTGCAACATGGTAAAAATCAACGGTCAGTGATAAATCGCTTGTTACATTATAAACAAAGCCCGCACTTAAGTTTTCTGAGCTCTCAAGTCCAAGACTATCAACGCCAAGGGCTGACGGAAAATCAGATCCCGCTGTTGCAGTGAATGATTGCAATAACACGCCACCAGCACCTAAATTTGTGGTGTAAGCTGTATAGGCACTTTGTTGCAGTGATGGTGCTCTAAAGCCAGAAGAAATCGCACCACGCACGGCAAAGTCATCGGTAATTTCATAGCGCGTTGCTAGCTTACCAATGATGTCATCACCGGCATCAGAGAAGTCTTCATAACGAAGCGCTGTACTTACCTGCCATGCGTCCGTGATCAGTGTTTCGGCATTAACATAAAATGCATAGCTGTGACGGCTCTCTTTATTTGACGCTTCAGGACGTAAACCGTTATAAGCTTGGAAGCCACACTCAGCAAATACGCTGCTGTCGTTAACCGCAGGGTATGAGGTATCTGAATTTGCTAAGCCACACGCATAAGACGCTTCTTCGCCCGGCACGATTTCGTAATTTTCTTTACGATATTCAGCACCCACCGACACATAAACAGGTTCACTGCGACCAATATCAACAATACCATTTAAATCTGCATTTACTGTTGTTTGATCAAATCTAAAACCACCTGAGTAACCACCTGAAGGGCCAGCATTTGCAGCAATATCAGCATCAGTTGCACCTGGGTTATTCGCCACATATTCAGCAGCATACGAGGCATTTAGAGTATTTTTTGAGGTGAAATCATAGCTATTTTCACCATATACGGCCGAAAAATCATAGCTCCAATCTGGGTTTAGCTCACCGCGCAGCCCAAGTGAAAACGAAATATCTTCGGCTTCGTTGTCGATGCGAGGTAAAAAGCCATCGCCATATACTTGCACAACGTTCTTCGCTGCTTGGTCAAAGTTACGGTAAAAACCATTGCCTAATGCCGTACGGTTTGAGTATCCGCCAAATGAGTAAAGTTCGCTCTCGCCAAGTGGTAACGCCATGTTATAAAACACAGACGTAAATTCGCTATCTGCGTTACCTTGCCCCCAACGAACTTCGTCAGACAGCGTGCCAGCTGGTACATCAACTGAGCCTCCAGTATCACGCTCAGCTCGGTTGGTGCCATCAGCATCACGGTATTCTAAAGAAAAGTTAATGAAGCCGCCTTCATCGCCTAAATCAAAGCCACGGTTTAAACCCATTGATAGGGTGTCACCATCGCCTTCACCTGTGCTACCTGCTTGCACATAACCCGTTGTAACACCTGTTGAATCGTTTAGCGATAAGTTGATAACACCGGCTATCGCATCAGAGCCATACTGAGCCGCAGCACCATCACGAAGTACTTCAACGCCTTTTAAAGCGGTAAGTGGAATCGCGTTCATATCAGTACCCGCAGCACCGGCACCGACAGTACCATTTAAACCAAAAATAGATTGATTATGACGGCGCTTACCATTGATTAGGACTAGCGTTTGGTCTGGCTGTAAGCCTCGAAGAGTTGCAGGTCTAAATAAGTCAGAGCCATCTGACACTTGCGTACGAGAAAAGTTAAAAGAAGGAGCCGTCGCTTGCAGGCTTTGGCCAAGTTCAGTGAAACCACCTTTGTTTAAATCGTCAGCATCAATCAAATCAACCGGTGATGTTGATTCGGTAGCCGTACGATTGGCAACTCGTGAGCCTAATACAGAGATTTGTTCGATATTTTTATCTGCTTTTACGCCAGATGCTTGCTCAGCTGCCTGCACTGAAGTCGCAGAAACAGCCACACTGACCGCTACGGCCAGCATACTTAAAGAATGTGTTGTCATGTGTATCCTGTTGATATTCTGGCTTTCCTTAAATCAAAAAGACGCCCCTTTGGAGAAGTTAAGGAAAAGCACTAAGCACGTAATGTTGATTTTAAAAATCATAAATTTGAAAGCTAACTCAAGCCTGCGAGTTACCCCTTGGGAAACATCCTATCAACAAAAAAATGAAATGAAAGAAAAATTTGTTACGACTTAGGTATAATTTTTTCTATTTGTATGATTAATAGATTTTATAAGGGAGGAATTATTCAATTAATAGTAGAAATAAGCAAATTAATGCAACCATTTACTTATCTCTACCAACTCAATCTATTTATTGATCTTGCTCTAACATCGCCAGCTTTTCATCTTCAAGCATTAAGGCCATGGTGGCTATTTCGGCTAAACTCTCGTCTAATGCAGCAAAAAAAGTCGCAAACCCTTCACCCAATTTTTCTGGCTCTGGGTGATTAGCAAGCGCTTGATCCCACATTGCAAAAGTAGTTAATAAATCGAGTGTAGCTTCAAAGTTATCAATGAAAAGCTGCCCTTCTTCACTGGCTTCTTTTTGCTCATCAGCTTGCAGTAAAAACTGTAAGTCACTGTGCCAAATATCTTGATTAACTATGTATGCAGCAATGTAACCGCTGCAAAAGTCTTGTAATGCTTGGCTAGGTTCATTTGCATCAGCATCATTGGAATATAAATGAGCAAGTATTTTCTTTTGCTCAACTTGAGCTTCTGTCACATTATCAAGTAACTCAATCATTGCATCGCGCGGCTCTGAATCGGTCATTAATGTATTGAATATTGATTCATCGTTATCAGCGATATAATTTGCAAGCTCTGACTCACCAAAAAACTCAGAGCAGGCAAGCAGTCCAGCCATAAATCCAATGACCTGATCTAAACTAACTTGATTCGTCTCGCTTTGACTTGCGAGATAGTTTTTCAATACTTCTGAGCTTTCTGTGTTAAACATAGCGTGCCTTTATATTTAATGTTGGTCAGTACTTAGTCTTACACTATCGAATCTACAGCGTTTTGCAACAACTTAAATTGTGTCAATTAGTTAACCACATCTCTAACGTGACTTTGCACTGGAAATACACAACTAATGCGCGTGCCCGTTCCCTCTGTGCTTTGTATTTCAATAGTGCCTTGATGATCATGCACTATCGCATAAACCATGGTCATTCCCATTCCAGTGCCTTCCCCTACCGGTTTGGTCGTGTAGAAAGGATCATATATTTTAGCGATAGTTTCTGCTGACATCCCCACGCCATTGTCTTCAACATCAATATAAATATGATGTTGAAGTTCATAAACCGACACAGTGATCTGCGCTTTTGAGCTACTCGCATCACATGCTTGCTTTGCATTTATTAATACATTCACAATCACTTGACTGATAGCTGCTAAATTACACCAGCTCTCAGAAATCGTATGGTAGTCAGTTTGTAAATCGCATTCTTTAAGTTGATTCGCTAATAACTTAACTGCACTTTTTACCGCATCAGTCATATCAGCAAACTGTTTGTTATGGCCCTTTGGTCGAGAGAAATCGAGCAAATTTGCAACTATCTTGCTGATCCTTTGTAAACCTTGCGCTGTGTCATTTATTAAGTCAGGCAAATCATCTGCTAAATAACGAACAGAGTGTACTTTATTTAAATCGCTTAATTGCTGACAAAACGCCGCTTTATCCATTTCACTACAGGCAAATTCATCACATTTAGCTAATAATGCACTGAAATAATTGCAATACTCCTTAAGGGTATCGACATTACTAATGCTATAAGCAAGGGGGTTGTTAATTTCATGGGCAACCCCAGCGCATAGTGTGCCCAAAGTCGCCATTTTTTCTGCTTGAATAAACATTGCTTGATGACGCTCTAAGTCTGCAATTTTTTGTTCAAGCTCACTGTTTAATGCAACAAGAATACGGCTCTTGTCTGCTAACAGTTGCTCTGCCTCTTCCCTAGCTGCTTTTTCTAGTAAATAAGCTTGCTTAAAGTCATTCATTTTTCTCTCAAACTTTAGCCTGTATCACTTAAAACCTAGCACAAGCCTAGATTTAAGGCTATGTTATTGATTAACGATGGTTCACAGTAAATCGCTATGGCAGAAAAAGTAAGCAAAGAGCATATTCAAGTATTATGCATTGATGATGACGAAATTGTTTTACGCACTTTATTAAGGTTGTTATCTGCACATAATATCTCAGCAAAAGCGACAGCAGATCCGACAGAAGGTCTTACGCTATTAGCAGCTTATAATTTTGATGTGATTATTTGTGACATGCGCATGCCACAGATGGATGGCGCGGAGTTTTTTGCTCAAGCACTTAGTATTGCACCAGATCCACAACGTATTTTATTGACCGGTTACTCAGACATCGACAATACCATTGCCGCAGTCAATAAAGGTAAGATCCATGCTTATATTCAAAAACCTTGGCAAAATGAATTACTGCTTCGCAATATTAGTGATGGCATTGAAAAAACTTCTCTTAAACGAGAAAACAAACGCCTCGAACAGCAAATAAAAGCACAAAATGCGCAACTAAAAGAGCTCAACAATAACCTTGAGCAAATGGTCGAAAAGCGAACTCTACAAATTCGTAAAGTGCTTAAACAGCTCGAAGAAGTAAACGAGCGTGAAAAACACGAGCACCGCACAACCTTTGAGATTTTATACAACTTCATTAATGCAAACCCTTATCTAGACGGTATGCAAGCACAAAACATTGCCACTACCAGCAAGCAAATTGCAGAGCAACTTGGTTTAGATAAGCAACACATCGAAATGGCTGAAATGGCTGGATACCTTGCGCAAATAGGGCTGCTAGCAATGGAGCCAGAGCTTTATAAAAAGCCAACCAGAGAGCTTACAGAAAACCAAAAAAAGTTATTTTATACTCACCCAAGTACAGCCCAGTTAATGCTTATGCCTGCACCACATTTACATGATGTCTCTGAGGCTATTTATTATCAATTTGAACACTATAATGGCTCAGGCATACCCAAAGGCTTAAAAGGTAAAGAAATACCGATTACCGCAATGATTTTAGCGGTGGCTAGAGACTTTTGGCAAACAATCGCCCATATAAATGTGCAAGACAACAGCAAGTTTGAAAGTGCGCTTGACCAATTACAATTATACAGTGGCACCTACTACCACCCGAAGATTTTAGAAACCCTCGGCAGTTTAAAAATAACCTGTGCCAGTGATCAGCAAGTTGGCACTATGAAAATTATCTCTGCTCAACAACTAAAAAATGGCATGGTTTTAGGTCATGCACTAAGAAACTACGATGGAATTCTTTTACTACCAAAAGGGCATGTATTTGGTCCTAAATCAATTAGCAAGTTACAACAGCTTGAAGCTAAAAAACCAAATCCTTTCAGGATCATGATCAAAAATTAGCGAATAAAGTGATCACATAGTCAGGTTAGTTCGTTACAATACGATTTATATAACGTTTACTTCATAAAGGAGCGCTCAGTGTCGCGATTTTCCGCTATAACCGATAACCCGCATGACGGCCGATTCAATAAAAAAACGGGTATTTTATTGACCAACTTAGGGAGCCCAGATGCGCCAACAACAGCGGCACTTAGAACTTACTTACGCGAGTTTTTATCTGATCCTCGTATCGTCGAGATCCCTCGCTTTATTTGGATGATTATCCTGTATTGCTTTGTTTTAACGCTGCGCCCGAAACGTTCAGCAGCACTTTACAAAAGCATCTGGACTGAAAACGGCTCACCACTAACACACATTACGCGAGAACAAAGTAAACGCCTTGCAGCACTATTAAAAGATAAAGGGCACCACGACACTGAAGTGGTTATGGCAATGCGATACGGTAAACCATCGATTGAAGCAGGTCTTGAAGAGCTTCGCGACAAAGGTATCACTCGCGTTATCGTGCTGCCGATGTATCCGCAATATTCAAGCACTACCATAGGCTCAACGTTTGATGCAGTATCAAATGTGCTTCGTAAATGGCGCTGGGTGCCAGAGCTTCATTTTATTAATGGTTATCACAATAACCCAACTTATATTGATGCCCTCGCCGCTAGCATTAGTGAAGACTTAAATACCCATGGCACACCACAAAAGCTAGTGTTTTCGTACCACGGTACACCTAAGCAATTTTTAGAAAATGGCGACCCTTACTACTGCTTTTGTATGCAAACTACCCGCTTAGTTGCTGAAAAGCTGGGTTTTGAGAAAGACTTTACTGTAACAACATTCCAAAGCCGCTTTGGTAAAGCAGAGTGGTTAAAACCTTACACCGATGCCACACTTGAAAGCTATCCAGAGCAAGGTATTAAGGATATAGCGATTATCAGCCCTGCATTTAGTGCCGATTGCCTAGAAACCTTAGAAGAAATTGAAGGCGAAAATCGTGAAATTTTTGAACATGCAGGTGGTGAAAAGTACCGATACATACCAGCACTCAATACCCGCAGTGATCACATCAATGCCATATTTGAAGTGATAAAACCGTTACTTAAATAACGAAAGGCCCCAGTAAAGCTGGGGCTTTTTTTGTTATACACTGCCTTGCGATTCGATAACCAAAATTCGCGCTTCTCCCTTGGGGTGCGCAACATGCTCCGTGCCAACACTGGCAAAAAAGATATCCCCTGGATTAAGAAGCTCAGCACATACTTCACCATGCTGTTTATAAAGCATTTCAACCTGACCACTTAACACCACAAAAACTTCTTCGCCATTATTGATGTGCCATTTGTAAGGTTCATTCGTCCAGTGCAAACGAGTTGTAATACCATTCATATTGGCAATATCTAATGCTCCCCAAGCTCGTTCTGCTGTAAATTCGTGGCTTCGTATAACTTGCATCGTTTCAAGTCCTTCAATCTTTACGTGTCATAACCAAAGTCACCGTGCCAGCAACAATCCCCCAAAACGCAGAACCGACCGAGAATAAGGTTAGGTTAGAAGCTGTGACTAAAAAGGTCACTATAGCGGCTTCGGTATAATACGCCTCAGTTAAAGCTTGCTGTAAGCTACTAGCAATGGTGGCGAATAACGCAATACCTGCCAACGCTAAAATAAGAGCTTGTGGCAAACTTGCTACCAAACCAACTAGCGTTGCGGCAAGGAGCGCCATAATAATGTAAAACACACCACCCGCAATGCTTGCCCAATAACGCTTGCTTGGGTCTTTATCAGCCTCAGGACTCATACAAATTGCCGCAGTGATGGCAGCAAGATTAATTGCATAACCACCAAAAGGCGCAATAAACACATTTAAAAGTCCCGTTACATTTAACGCCGCCGACACAGGGGCTTTATATTTATGCGCTTTTAACACGGCGATGCCAGGTAAGTTTTGCGATGTCATCGTTACTATAAACAGCGGTAAACCAACACTGATCATGGCATTAATGTCGAACACTGGCGCTATGTAAGCAAACTCGCTCATTTTCCACTGCCAGCTAGAGGTATCGATTTGCCCTGTTATGCCTGCCATTAAAAAGCCAGCCACAACCACTGCGAGCATTGCAAAGCGCGCAAAGTAACGTTTTCCACATAAATACACCGCGACCATTAAACCAATTACTAATGGCAGTTCGTTCATAAAATTAAATACATCAATGCCAAAATTCACCAGTACACCTGCAAGCATGGCACAAGCCAGTTGGCTTGGAATTTTGTTCATCATTTTTTCGAACACGCCGGTAATACCAGATAAAAACACCAGCGCCGCAGAGAACATAAACGCGCCAACAGCTTGGTTTAAGCTATACCCTTGAGCGCTTGAAATAAGTAATGCCGCTCCGGTTGTTGACCACGCAATAAGAATCGGCACTTTGTAGTAATAAGACAAAGCAATTGAGCTCACACCCATAGCGAGACCGAGCATTAACACCCAGCTGGCAACTAAATCGGGGGTGCCGCCTAACACCATCACAACCTGATAAATAAGCGCGATTGAGCTGGTAAAGCCGATAATAACAGCCACTAAACCCGCAGTTGCTCGACTGATGAGCTGACTCATGTACACACACTCCTTGCCAATAAAAAAATCTACCTTATCCTATGATTTGCTAATTAGCACTGTACACTTTTGTAGTATTTGTAAGTTTATTTACTATACAGATGACACAAAAAAGGCGTGTTATATACACGCCTTGAAAAATATTAAACAGCCTCTAAACAAGGCTCTTCGAGTACTTCGGGCTTATCAAAAATACCCAGACGAATGCGAATAAAGTGCAAAATCTCTTTGGCTACATCAATCCCTAACGCCCCTTCTAAACCTTCAAAACCTGGGCTTGAGTTTGCTTCACAAATTTTAAAGTGCTGCTCGTCAAATAATAAGTCAATGCCCGCTACATCAAGGTTGAGTACGTTCGCAGTTTGAGTTGCAAGCCATTCGATTTCTGGCGTGATAGGAAATGACTTGCCTGTTCCTCCGGCACTTACATTGGCTTTAAAGTTTTTACCCTGTGAGTTACGCTCCATACATGCAACAGCACGCCCACCGATAGTAAGCACTCGCAAATCTCGACCATGACTCGACTTAACAAACTGCTGTAAAATAATATTTGCCTGTGGGTTTGCCGCTTCAATAAGTTGCATTAAGTCATCAAACTCATCTTTTGATTTTGATAAAAATACGCCACTACCCTGCGAGCCCGATAACGTCTTTATCACAACAGGAAAACCAATCTGTTTTTCCACTAAATCAATGTTCACCGGAAACTTAACCAACATGGTATTTGGTGTAGGCAAATTACATTCTGCTAAAATTTGCTGTGCAAATAATTTGTCTTTTACCGTTTCAATTGATTGCGAGCTATTTACACAATACACACCTAAACGTTCCAAGTGACGAATAATTGCCAACGCAAAATAGGTTGTGCTTGCACCCATTCGTGGAATAACGAAGTCTGGTAACGCAACTGATTGCCCATCGATTAAGATGCTTTTGCCATCTTCGCGAGTAATTGTTAAATCAAACTGATCAGGCGAGTAAACATGTAAGTCGATGCCTTCTTCTTTTGCAGCAGCAAGCAAGCGCTCTACCTCGTAGGTCTCTTGCTTTAGCAAACCTTGGCTATCTTTATAAATAATCCACCCGCGCATACTCGTTACCTCTAATCTTGGGTTTATGTGACAAAAAAACGCGGATTATGCTGAGCATTGCAAACTAAGTAAAATTAATTAATTTTATCGTCACGACAATTATTACCGCAACTTACTGATTATCTATTGACCAAGATGTTAACTTAAGGTAAAAATCAACATTAAGTTAACATTAAAACCCGTAAGAGAAACATGTGAACAGGACGCTTGCATTAATCTTCATTTTGCCACTCACTGCATTTGCATTGAATGAATGGCATATTCAAAGTGATGGTTTTACATCAAAACCAGACACACAACCGAATGTTGCAACTTACAATTCAGAGCAACAGGTGCTACCTCAGCAACCTACTGTTAATTTAACAGCACCGCTAAATCAGCTTTCAAACAAAGCCCATGAATTTCTCTACAAACAAGGTCGTTTGCCCGAGAAATTAAGTGACACAGCGTTTAGTGAATTCGATTTAGATACCCTAAAAACACTTCAAGCGGGTGATAACTTAATTTTAGCTGTTGATGAAAGCCGCACTTACACGCTAGAAATAAGCAATATTATTGAAGCGAGCAATGGTGATCGGAGCGTATTTGGTAAAGTCACTGATGATGACAAGACTAGCCATCAAGCAGTGATGACCGTAACAAAAAATACTCTGCAAGGGCAGCTTAACACCCACACTGACAGCTATAAATTTATAAGCCACGGAGAATACGGCTGGGTAACGAAGTTGTAAGAGTTACAAGGGGAAAGTGGAAGCGAGCGAGATACAAGAGTAAAGTTACGAGATTCGAGATGCGAGATGCGAGTATGTAGCGGCGATTTTACATCGCGTCCTAGAGCCTAGCTCCTTTCCCCTCGCTAACTTTACTCTTTCATCTTATAACTAACTACTCAACAACCACTGGCCACAAACTTGCGCCATCGCTATCAATTGGGCTTAAGATCTCAAGACCAAGTATTTTGGCGATGAGCGGGTACACATCTAAATTACTTACTTCGTCTAAGCGCATGCCTTGCTTAAAAGCTGGGCCTTCGGCTATAAAGGTGGCGGCCATATCTTCGCTATAGGCATAACCATGAGTGCCTAAATAACCGGCCATTTTACTATCGGTAAACACGCGGGGTGCTTCGGTTTGCAAAATAATATCGCCAACTCGCGGGCCTTTATCATAGTGATAATCGTGCTTTTGCTTCTCACTTAATACGATGTAACGACCTTCAGCGGCTTTAGCGAGCTTTTTGCTGAATCCGCTAATATCTGCTTTGCTATCTGGTTTTGCATAATATAAGACGCGAGGGCCTGTGTTTTGCACTATAAAGTTTTCGTCTTGTGGCAGGCTATCAATTTTGATGCTATGGCTTGGATCAACAGACGCCATACCATGATCAGACACAATCACTAAGTTAATATTTTCATCAAGTGCTTTTAAACGACTCGATAAATCAGCCATTAAACTGTCGAGCTTTTGTACTGCATCATAGGTTTCTTTGGCATCTGGGCCAAACTCATGTCCCATACTATCCACCAGCGAAAAATAACTAATCACCAAACGAGGTCGCTGTGCTTTTGGTAAGCTCAACCACTGAATAATTTGGTCAACGCGTCTTTGGTAATCACTGTGTTTTGAATAATGGTAAAAATAATCAGGTAACATACCGTTAAAACGTGCATCTGACTCTGGCCAAAAATAGGTGGCTGCTTTTAAGCCCTGCATTTGTGCTAAATTCCAAAGCGGAATGCCGTTAACCCAAGTGCTATCGTCTTTACCTTTTCCCATTTTGTAGCAGTCGTTGCGCTCAGTATCACAAAAGCGGTTATCGACAATGCCATGATTAACAGGCAGCAAACCGGTAATAATCGAAATATGATTCGGAAAAGTTTTGGTTGGGTATACGGGGCGCATTTTGGTTGCTCTTACGCCCTGCTCACTGATTGCTTTTAAATGTTTCGCCTGATGTTTTTCAATGTAATCCCAACGAAACCCATCTATCGAAATAAGTACCACCGATTGCTCTTGTTCAGCTTTTACACCCGAACTGAAAAGCAATACCCCAGCTAAAACTAGTTGCCAAATACGCATAGAAAACCCTTTCGTTTAATTTTTAATTTGCTTAGAGACTTTAGCAAATAGTTTTGAAAATTTTGTGATAATGACTGCTAACTTTTTATATAACGTTTTACTAATTAGCTTTATGCATGCCACCGTAAAAATGGTTGCCAAACATCCAAAAGACCTTACTTTATATCCCAAGGTAGGAGATAAGTATGTAAAAGCAAATCATATATGAATAAGTGGCTTAATTTAAAGTAAGACATTAATAAAAAAAGGATATTTAAATTTTGGATACAAGCTGTTAGATTAAATTTAATTATGGCTAAGTTTTGCTAACAACTCTCAACTGCGCGGCTTATATTGCTTTGTGGGAAAAATAAATGATCGATTTTGGTAAGAAAATCACCCCTGCACGCGAAATGCGTTCAACCAATAACTTGCATACTGCGCTTGAAAGTGATCGAGGTCGTATTATTAATAGCGCTGCTATTCGTCGCTTACAACAAAAAACCCAAGTTTTTCCGCTTGAACGCAATGCTGCCGTGCGCTCAAGGCTTACTCACTCTCTTGAAGTACAACAAGTAGGTCGCTTTATTGTACAAACAATTTTTAACAAGTTGAGCGATGCCAAGCAAAAAGAATATGGTTTAGTGGGGCTTGAACGGCCTTTAGAAAGCCTCGTTGAAATGGCGTGTCTAATGCACGACATAGGCAACCCACCCTTTGGCCACTTTGGCGAAGCAGCAATCAACCAATGGTTTGCTAAGCATCTAGATGCTTTAACTCCTGAGCGCTGCAAAGGAATTGGTATAAGTGTTATTTTTAAACACCTCGCTGAGGATATTAAAAATTTTGAAGGTAATGCGCAGGGGATCCGCATTATCCATTCATTGCTATCACTTAATTTAACTTACAGCCAAAGTGCGGGCATTTTAAAGTACACACGCCCGGCCAGTATGCTCAAGTCAGATATTCCACAAGACAAAAACTACTTAATGAAAAAAGTCGGTTACTACTTCAGCGAAAAACCATTTGTTGAAGCACTACAAACCGAACTTGATATAGAGCAATATTGTCGCCATCCAATCAGCTATATTATGGAAGCTGCCGACGATATCTCATACTGTCTAGCCGACATAGAAGATGCCGTAGAAAAAGGCATTATTAGCGTAGAGTCGCTCTGTGAAAAACTCAAAGAGCAATACAGTCGCACACTTACTAACCTCACAATTGACGATACTAAGCATAGTGACTTTGCCGAAAAAGCCATTGATTATGCGCTAAGCAAGGCTCAAGAACAGCCTTACAATTTTAATAGTGAGTTTTTCATCTACTTACGCGTCACTTTATTGCACCCGTTAGTGAGTTATGCAGCTGAGCGCTTTATTAATAATATCGAAGCTATTTACCACGGCGACTTTAATCAAGCTTTATTAGAAGATCGTAGTCACTTACATGCTGTCACACTTACCTTAAAACAGGTTGCACTAAAACATGTTTTTTGCCACAAAGAAGTGGAGCGTTTAGAACTACAAGGTTACCGCATTATTAGTGGCCTGCTTGATTGCTATAAACCATTACTTGCTCTTGAAGCTGATGCGTTTAAGCGTGTGTTAAAAGGCGACCAAAATTACTTAATAGAAACACGACTAGTAAAAAAACTCTCAAATAAACATTTGAACAGCTATCAAAAGGCGATTGACGCGTTAAAAGCAGAGCCCGATCACTTTGCTGCCTATGAGTTTTATTATCGTTGTCGATTAATTCAAGATTATATTAGCGGTATGACAGACCAATTTGCCTATGACGAATACCGCGCACTCATGGTGATAGATTAAGCGATTGTGGATAAATTGCCGGTCTGAGCTTAAAATTAATTAACTACTTGGGTAACCAGATTAACCTTACTGGTAAGAGAACTATGCCAATAAAAAAACTATCTATTTTGCTGTTTCTTATAAGCATGAGCTTTGCAACTAAAGCACAATACAATGAAGCAATGTGTATATTGTTAAAACAGCAAATGCATGAGTTTCGTTTTAACACCAGCAACAAAAATTATCGATCTGCTGCTAGAAGCTTTGAAAAAAATTGCCAGAACCCAACGCCAGTGCATAACGAAGCGGCGCTTGAAAACATCGCTGAGCAGACAATAGACTCCCCTCCCGTTTCGGTTAATAAAGTGAATCGCTCAAACGGCCACTCCGGTGCTATTTTAGGCACCCCTGAAGAAACTACAGCACCAGAAGCAAATGCTATTAACGAAAGCGAGCAAGCTGACACCACAGCTGAACAAGCAATCCTAACAAATAGAGTGAACGACGAGCCTGCTGCACCAGAAACTCCTCAGGTTGAGAGTATCCCTAGCAATGATTTAGCAACAACGACGGAACAACCTAAGCAAAGTGCTGCAGAGACTGTTGTTGAACCGGTAATTGAGGCTATTAAAGAACCTACTGAAATCTCGCCTGAGTTCGAGCCACAAACACCAGTACAAGAGCCTGTTGCAACAGAAACAGATAATGCGCAAATAAATAACACTCCTCTTCCCGAGCCAACACCAGCGCCGGTTCAAAATAATGAAGTTAGCTCATCAAGTTCACTGTTAGTACCAAGCTTAATCGTTTTACTCATTTTGCTTATCGCAGGATTAGTTATTGTTCGAATTCGTCAAAGTAAACAAAACGATTCAGATTCAGAGTTAGCACAAGATTTACTCCATGCTCAGGCTATAAAAGCTGCAGCTGAGGCTAAAACACAAAAAAATCAAAACGACTCAGACTTTTTAGCTCCTGAGCCAACACCAGAATTAAACAGCTCTTCAGCTTATGACAGTAATACTTCTGCGCCGTATGATTCATTTTCTGCTTCTGAAAACCAGCAACCAGAAAAACAAGAAGACGATTTCACGAGCTTTAATGCAACAACAGAAGAGCAAGCTCCAACTGATGATACGTGGGCTGATCTAAATTACGCGCAAAATAAACAGAGCACGGCTTTAATAGATGATGAGCCAGAGCAAGCGGAAGAAAGCGAGCCTGAAGAAAGCGAGCCGGAAGAGCCACGCTTTAGCTCATCGTCATTTGGTTTTGACGAATACAAAGCACCAACAACTGATGATGAGCCAGCACTAGAGCAACCTGAAGAAAACGAGCCTAAAGAGCCACGCTTTAGCTCATCGTCATTTGGTTTTGACGAATACAAAGCACCAGTTACTGATGATGAGCCAGCACTAGAGCAACCTGAAGAAAGCGAGCCTGAAGAGCCACGCTTTAGCTCATCGTCATTTGGTTTTGACGAATACAAAGCACCAGTTACTGATGATGAGCCAGCACTAGAGCAACCTGAAGAAAGCGAGCCTGAAGAGCCACGCTTTAGCTCGTCGTCATTTGGTTTTGACGAATACAAAGCACCAGTTACTGATGATGAGCCAGCACTAGAGCAACCTGAACAAAGCGAGCCTGAAGGGCCTCGCTTTAGCTCGTCGTCATTTGGTTTTGACGAATACAAAGCACCAGTTACTGATGATGAGCCAGCACAAGAGCAACCTGAAGAAAGCGAGCCTGAAGAGCCACGCTTTAGCTCATCGTCATTTGGTTTTGACGAATACAAAGCACCAGTTACTGATGATGAGCCAGCACTAGAGCAACCTGAAGCAAGCGAGCCTGAAGAGCCAAGCTTTAGCTCATCGTCATTTGGTTTTGACGAATACAAAACACCAAATACCGAAGAAAAACCTAAACATGATGACGTACCCGAGTACGACTTATCATCATTAGCCAATGAGGATCTTTCATTCACTGAAGATTTTAGTAAAACAGATCAAACACCTACACATGAAATATCTGCAGATGATGATATTAGCGATGATGATTTAGCAAAAGCGTTGCAAGCACTTGAGTTAGAGTTGCAAGATGAGCCTGTTAGCTTTGACGATACCGAGCAAGACGATACCCCCACAATTTCACTAGATGAAAGCCATCAAGGTAAAGATGCTTATTCAGCTGATGAAGAAATGACAGATCAGCAAAAAGAAGATGTACTACCAGACGATGAGCAAACCGATGAAAAACCCAATAACCCATTTGCTAATTTGTCATTAGACCCAGCATGGGATCCAGAGTCAAACGAAAAGCCTGTTATTGAAAACAAAGCAAAACAGCCAAAATCACAAGCTTTAATTGACGCAGAAGAGCGCGCAAAAAAATTTAAAACTGACGATTAAAAACTTACCATGTAGCAAGATAACTAGGCATCATTCCTTGCTACATGGAATTATTTAATTGACGCTCTTGATTGCATAAGCCAATGATAAACAAAAATTATTGAGAAAAAAGCTGTCAACGCAATGCAGCACAACACGATAATATTCACTGGTAATATAGTTTCACTTGTACGGCTATATCGCTTTGACTCTTGCTGAGCAAGAATTTTCGCTCGCTCAGCTTTGCTTGGCAAAATAAACTCATGAAATGTGTCTGTTGGTTTTGCTTCTGAGCGGGTTGTTTGTACATTTTTTTGCTGCCATAGCATATCAAATTGTTGAAACTGAATTTGTTTGTTTTCGATACACCAAT
Organism: Pseudoalteromonas nanhaiensis; assembly: GCF_051235485.1. NCBI lineage: Bacteria > Pseudomonadati > Pseudomonadota > Gammaproteobacteria > Alteromonadales > Pseudoalteromonadaceae > Pseudoalteromonas > Pseudoalteromonas nanhaiensis. The sequence goes on from NZ_JBPNYQ010000032.1 coordinate 27,336, forward strand.
CTAAATTTTTAAGCTCTAACGCTTTTTCTATACACCGGGTGGGCATTACATAAAAACGCTCCCATGCCGCTTGTTTGCTGCTTAACGCTTGCGCTGTGAGAGGTTGAGATACTGAGCTTTCTAAATCAGAAAAATCTTTACGGTACAAAGCATTGGTTTTTTCAGCTATTTGCTCTTTGGTAAAACATGACTCAGAAATACGTGATGATAAATTATCAATACGTAATTTATAGACACTTATTTCATCAAGCAAATGGGCTTTACGAAGTGCAGATTGCAACTCTTTGCGTTCAGTTTGCATACGTTTACATTCATTCTGAGACTCAGTGGGCTGAGCTAACAAACATGCAGGAATAAACAGAAAAGCTGCAATTAAAATCCTTTTAAACATATATTTACGTCACTGTAAAAATTTAGAGGTACAGCGTATCATTTTGAATTAAAACTGCAACACTTCTTAGCCAATCATCCTAAAGAATTGCTTTTTATTTCCCATTAATTTGGCTTGTCGCGATTTATAGTGTTGATCATCATATGCAAATTGCTTCTGCAGCCAGTCTTTAAATAATTGGACTTTTTGCCATTTAAAATGCTCTAAAGGTGCTGCAAGGTAATACTTGTACTGGCAATGGTATTCAAAATCAGGGTAAATCTCTAACTGCCCATGTAAAAGTTGAGACTCAATTAACCGCCGCCTAACCAAAGCAATTCCTTGTCCTGCAAGCGTAGCTTGGATCACCAATGCCGCGTTATCTATCTCAAGCGAGGGCAAAGCATCAGGGCTGACTGCAAGTTCATCAGCCAACTTTAGCCAACCGCGCTCTGCATCTGGACAAATATCTTTTATTAATTTTTGCTCTAACACCTGATTTTTTAGTGACTTAGAAGTATCTATAGCCCCTGGTTTATAAGCCAAAAATAAACTGTCGTCACTGATGAGCTCACTATGCAAACCCGGGTAACTACCTTGACCGAAACGAATACCTAAATCGACCTGCCCCGCTGAAAAGTCAGCAAGCTGATCGCTGGGTTCAATACGCACTTTGATATGGGGATATTTGTTTTGAAAGTCGCTAATTCGGCCAAGCAACCAACCACTGGCGAACGAAGGTAGCACAGTTAAGTTTAACGTATTTGGGTGGCTATCTTGGCTAACTGCCTGCACACCGGCCTGCAAATGGCTAAACCCCTTAAGTACATGGGGTAAAAGCTGTTCACCTTGGCGGGTAAGCTCAACATAACGGGTATGACGAGTAAACAAATTACAATCAAGCTGCTGTTCTAACAAGCGAATTTGTTGGCTAACCGCTGCTTGGCTAACAAATAATTGCTCTGCTGCAAGCTTAAAACTACCTAACTCTGCCGCGTGCTTAAAATACCAAAGGCTTTTTAATGGAGGTAACTGCATACGCACTTATGGTTAATAAAAACTTAAGCATAGGCAATTTTTAATCGTTTGTCAGTAGTGGTAACACGAGTAATACTCATACAGCCAACCGCGACAAGACAAGGACAACCATCATGAAATACTTAATTATTTTATTGCTTTTATGTGCTTCAAGCTTTAGTTATGCCAACCAACCAGTAATAACACAGCTTGATACCGATGAAGGCTACCCTTATAAAAACTTAATTCAAAAAGTAGAACGAGTAGAAATTCGTTATGTAGAACACCAGCATTCGGTGACCTGCAAAGTCAATGTACAAACACTCCGCAACCAATATATGGGCAAAGAACAAACAGTCTCAGCCAAGCTGTTTGCAAAACGCCCAATGGCCGCGTGTTTAACCCGCGAAAAAGCCAAGCAAATCCTGCATATGCTGTAACCATTTCAACCTTGTTAAACTAGGCTACGAATAGCTGTACTTCCCCAGTAGCCTAGTTTTTTCCTATCAAAGTAAAACGTGTTTCGTGCGTTTAAATGTAGAGACTAACTGTTTGCTAGATCTTTTTTCGAACCACAGAGGACATAGAGAGCACAGAGAAAGACAAGGAGTCCTCTAAAGCGAAGCACCTCTTATCCTCTTTGTGCAGCGCAGCGCCTCGGTGAACTTTGTGGTTCAAATATGTTTATTCACAAAGAGAACTGAATGAGAAAACAACGAGGAAACCCAAATAACTTTATCTAGCCCTCTTCTCAGACGCAGCCAGTAACCTATTTATCGAGACTAACTATTTGCTAGATCTTTTTTCGAACCACAGAGGACATAGAGAGCACAGAGGAATACAAGGAGTTCTCTAAAGCGCAGCGCCTCTTAATCTCTTTGTGAGTATTGGTTTTTCTCTGTGCAGCGCGCAGCGCCTTGGTGAACTCTGTGGTTCAAATATCTTTATTCACAAAGAGAAGTGAATGAGAAGACAACGAGGAAACCCAAATTAACTTCACCAACCTTCTTCTCAGACGCAGCCAGTAACCTATTTATCGAGAAGAACAGTTTGCCAGATCTTTTTTCGAACCACAGAGGACATAGAGAGCACAGAGAAAGACAAGGAGTCCTCTAAAGCGCAGCACCTCTTAACCTCTTTGTGCATTCAGTTTTCCTCTGTGCAGCGCGCAGCGCCTCGGTGCCCTCTGTGGTTCAAATATCTATATTCACAAAGAGAAGTGAACGAGAAGACAACGAGATACTAGTTAAGCCAATTAGTTATTTTCCTCTAAAGCGCAGCATCTCTTATCCTCTTTGTGAATATTAAATCTAAAGCTCCTCCACCTTCTCTATCTCAACTGGCTCCGCCAACGCATTTTCATAAAACGCGAACACCGCTTTGGTATAAGGCTGAGCATAATGCTCATCAAGGGCGGCTTGCGATTCAAACTGCTCAACTAAAAATAAACAACGCTGCTCTTTGCTTGCAAACAGCTCAAATCGATTACAACCTGGCTCTGCACGAGTGGCTGCTAATATGCCCTGTAAACGCCCTTTACAGTCATCAAATAATGCCGCCTTTGGGGTAATTTTTGCCACGATATTAATCATACTGACTCCTTATTATATAACTTTAAAACCAATGCCCGAATTGGCGGGGCAACCGTAAAAGCCACCACGAAAGCAGCAGGCCATGCATTAGCAAACGCCTTCATCCAACTTAGAAAAAATGTATCGCTCAGCCCTAAGTTGACATAAGTGACCCATGCCGAAAGTAAAAACGACATTAAAAACGAAAATGCCGCAGTAAAAGTAAAATGAATTTTCATATGTCCTCCTTGGCGTTACTATATTTGCACAGGCTAAGTGGCAACAGTCACGAAAATGCAAACTAAGATTGAGGGAGTCGTATGCTGGATGATCTGCATTTATTTATTGAAATAGCGCGCCGTAAAAGCATGAGCCAAACAGCAAAAGATTTAGGACTGAATCTATCAACCCTATCAAGGCGTATTCAGGCGTTAGAAGAAAAACTCGCAGAGCCATTACTGCAACGCACAGCCCGAGGCATTGTGTTAACCGCCAAAGGTGAATCACTGTATAACGAGTTAGGCGAGCAAGTGCTTGCTCTTAACAGCCAGCTTGAGCAACTAAATGACTCACCCGCCGCAAAAGAGTTTTACCTGTTGTGCCCACAAAACATCATTGCGGGCCCACTGATGGGGGCCGTTAATCAGTTTGCGATGGCAAACCCTACGCTAAACCTCCACATTTACCCAAGTAATGCCAACAGCCAACTAAGCCAAAAACGTTTTGACTTAGCCATTCGCATTGGCGAACAACAAGACTCAAGTTTTTTTCAAAAGCGCCTAGGCATGATCGCAATAAAGCTGATTAAAAAGAAAGATGCCCCAACATCAAGGCTGATACTGCCCTATTCAGAGTCACAACTCCCCAGCGGTTTTCTAAACAAATTAAAAACCGAGTATGAACACATAAGCTTTTGTTTTGATATTACAATCGCCAGAAAAATGGTTGAAGCAGGCTATGGCATTGGCTTACTACCCATGAGCGAAATTTGCTGTATAGACGATACCAGCCACTTTAGCTATATCGAATCACCCCAAAGTATTCCCGCAAGGCCAATTTACGCCCTCTGGCCACATTCACGCACGCCATCAGCAAATGCCCAGTTGTTGATAGAACAACTCCAAACCAGTATTGCAGACTCACCGAGTTTACAAGGAGAAGTGTTGTTGCTTTAGTTGCGAGTCATTGTAGGTCGGGCTTCAGCCCGTCTAGTAACTCAATCTTTAAAGCAACGATATAGACCAAACACAAACAACATTGCCGCAATGCCAGCCAAGGCTAATTGCCAAATTTTAAGGCCATTGAACTTTGTAGATTGTGGACTAATACTCTCATTTAAAGGAGCCGAAGCTTGCTGAATTGTTGGCTCGGTTATCTGGCTCTTTATTGCAATTTGGCTTGTGGCTTTGTTTGAATTTATTTCTGTAATGGTTGGCTTTACTGAAATAACTACATCTTTGTATTCTGATTTTTGTTTACCGCTCCAAGCCGATTCAAACAGCGCCTTTTGCTCAGCTTTATTTTCGCTACACCATACAAAATCAGCTTGCTGAATATTTTTCGCTCTACAGCGATCCGGTAATTGATAAAATTGCCCCCAAGCATGGCGTTTTTTATCGTCATTATATGAATTTGAATACACCGTAGAGTTATGTACTTTGGTGTTTAAAAGTGCGCTAGGGTTCGAGCGATACGTATAAGTACCGCCATTACCAGAACTTCTTTTTGGGTGTTTGCAGTGTCTCGCCAGCAGCGTAAAAAGCTCATCTAAACGTTGATTCCAACGTTCACCTTGCTTAGCCGTATAGCTACGATTCATTCTTTTACGAATGCCTTCGCGCTCAGCCTCTATACTATCGCAGCGGCTTTTTGAATATTGCTCTTCAGCAACCGTGTTGAAACTCGCAAGCAAAATAGCGAGAGATAAAATCCATTTATTCATAACATTACATCTATGTAATTTGGTTGTAATTATTCCCTATGTGTTAGCTAGGGAAGTATTTATTCAATGCTATCTTTTCTTAAGCGGTCTTCAAACAACATCTTTTTAGAAATAGATTGTAGACCTCTTTGAATATCTGTCGAAATAAACCCTAAATTAAGAGCACTAGAGATTGCTAAATCTGAATTTTTAAACTCCCTCAATTGAGCAATATTGCCTAAATAGCTTTCTAATAGTTCAGGTTTTGCCTGTCTATTTAGGTTTTTACGAAAGGTTTCTACAAACTTACGTTCTTCTTCTGTGTCGTCATCTTCAAACCTTTCACAATACACTCTCTTAGCTACCTCAGTGATACTCAACCCAAGCTTATTAATTATAAATTTTATTTCTTTTTGTAATTCTTCGTATTTTTCCATTTTTTGTCCCAAATTGTCCCAGAGTGCTCAGTAAGATGAACTTGCTCTTTAAGCGAAGAGCTATTTTTAAACTTAAAAAGGATATACTCATGAAAAACATGACTCAAAGTGCCGCTGCACGAATTCAAGCAGCTGAAGCAAAGGCAAACAATGGTTTAGTTGCACAAGGTGGTTTTGCCGCAAGAGCACAACGAGCAGCAGCAAACAACCAGCAATCATCACGCCCTGCGCCACCTAATGGACCAAGTAAAACAGGTAACCCATCAGGCCCAGGCAGAGGTAACAATCCTCCGAAATCTAAATAAACTTTTACGCTATAGCGGCATGAATGCCGCTATTTACATTGCTGATAATTTTTCCAAAATACTTTCTGGAACTCACTAGCTTTGGAGCTTAACTCAGCCTCTGGCACTTCTTTCATTGTTTGATCTAAAGCACAAATGCAGTTTTTAGCTAAAGACTTCCTTTCATAATGCCTTAAACTTGAACCAGGGTTTGAACAAAAACTAACTATCTAACAATAGCTCCTGTCGAATAACGGCTTGGTTCAAATAGCTCTTTATCAAGCTTGTATGCACCTACAGCACCAATAAACAAAGCAAACTTTGCTGTAAAAAATGGCTTCTTAAACTTTTGATACGTATGACCTGCGAATGAATTTTCGCATTTGTGACATTTAATATGATTTCCGTACTCTAAAGTATTTTCTTCTTCACAGTCAGGACAAACAATATTGAGAGGGCGTGTGCTAGAAACAGCATTAGATGTATTTTTATCAGCTTCCATTGCTTTCTTATTCTTTGAAATCCATATGTATAGATTATTGATACTAAATAAATTAATCAATAAAAACATTTGATTTTACGGGTTTATTATTCTTTTATAGTTGCTTGCCATCGTAAGTCAGGCTTCAGCCCGTTTCTTGATCCAATTTCGGGTGTGAACACGGGGATAAATCAGCAATCCAACCCAGGCTAAATTTGTCGATGTACAAAGAGTTATGTATATTAATTTTAACTTAGCTGAGAATTTAAAATGACAGAGCAAAATCCAAAAGGTGTTTGGCTTAGCAGCAAAGAAGCGATGAAGCACCTTAAAATAAGTGCATGTGAATTAATGCACCTCCGTGAGCGAGGTTTGCTTAAGTTTGAAAAACGCGGTCGCGCTTATTTTTATTATTTTGAATACCCAAAGGGAATTTAAGTGTTATTTAAAGACATACTCATTGAGATGCAAGAACAAGATATCAGCATATCTGAACCTCAAGGCTTTCAGGCCTATGCAAAAACTAATAACGTTTCAGCGAATACTGCTGCGAGCATTTCGATAGATTCATTTAAAAAGCTACCTAAGGTACTTAAACAATCAAACGCTATGGTACTCAGGTTAGGATCTCGTCCAAAGGATAACCAAACATACTTTTCATTAGTAAAAACTATTAATGTCCAAGATTTCTTTTTCGATGATGAGTCGCTATTCGGCAAACTGAAGCCAGAGTTATTTTTACCAAATGTTTCAATCCGCAGTCTGTATGCTTTTCAGTTGCTACCTAAGGTCACTGAAACCTCAGTTGTAAATTTAGCCATAGCATCTGGCTTAATGGCTGAAGCTCTTAATCTAGAAGATGACAAAACTATAGTCGTTCCAGCAACAGGGCAAAGTACATTCACTTTTAATTTTAAGCCTCTAGCGAATGAAAACATTGTTCTACAACATATCAATGGGCAAGTTGAAATCGATGCCGTATTTGTAGCAAAACGAGATGGTAAAGAGCATTTATTTGTTGTTGAGGCAAAACATGGCGATAAATTTGATTCGTTAGCAAAGCACAAATTGCTTTACCCCAGTTTAAGCTTGCTACAAAAGCTACCCTCTTCAATGCCAATTGTACCGGTATACCTGAGAAGTATGAAAACTGATAAGGGTATCAACTTCTTTGTGGCAGAATGCTCTCGCATTGTAAATCAACAAGATGAACTATATAGTTTAGATATGTTGAGACCCTGTAAAGTACAGGCACTGCATTTAGCAAATTATTAAGATATGAATTCAGAGCAATTTAAAGAGTTAGTTAAAAAAGTTAAAGTCGCCAAAAAACTGCCAGATGCAATATATTTTCATAAAGATGCATTCGAACACGCACCTCAAGAAATCGTAAAGTTCATAAAGATTGTTGCCCAAGCTTTAAAGATTGCTGAAGCTGATTACGACTTAGTAAAGCTTTTTAAGAATGATTTTAGACTCTCCCTTTTAAGTTACCCTGATTTTTATACTGAATCGTATCCACCACTGAAACAAAGTGTAACGGTAGACCTTGCTAAGCTAACTTGATCTGGTCAAGCTAGGCCGCACACTTTTTCCTTACACTTTCAAACTCAATTGGCGACATATCATTTAATGAAGT